>NZ_JAYSJZ010000058.1:0-130868 GCF_043726815.1 Lacisediminihabitans sp. | reverse complement strand
CGGGTTATCGCCCTGACCCGGGGCTTCGAAACGGGATCGGCCTTCGGGCCGGTCCCGTTTTCGCGTCCGGCTCGTTTCTCCGCACACGCGCTTCTGCCGCCTCGCGTTTCTGCGCCCGTCCGCACACGCGTTTCTTCGCACACGCGTTTCTCCGGAGGCCCGTCTCTCCGGCCTCGCGTTTCTCCGGAGGATTCGGACATCCGCTGACCAGACGCGCCGGAGATGCCCGCATCCACGGGTCAGTCCGCCGACGCCAACACGAACCTCCGGAGAAACGCGACCGCTGAGCGGCTGTAGGCGCGGCGTCGCCGGCCCGAGGATGCGCCCGACCAACCTGCCCGGCCTCGCGTTTCTCCGGAGGATTCGGACATCCGCTGACCAGACGCGCCGGAGATGCCCGCATCCACGGGCCAGTCCGCCGACTCCAACACGAACCTCCGGAGAGACGCGAGGCCGAAGAAACGCATGTGCGCAGAGACGCGTGTGCGCAGAGACGCGAGGCGCGGAAAGCGCGCGGGACGCTACAGGGTGCTGCTGTGCTCTCGCGCGGCGACGCGGGGAATCTCCAGCCAGAGGTCCACCTCGTCCTCCTCGTCGTCCACTCCGTGGCTGCCGAGCGCGCTCGCGTGGCCATCGTCGCTGGACGAGAGGCCGACCACCGTCACCGCGATGTCCGAGCCCTCCGGCACCGTGCGGGCGATGAGCTTGCCAGTCTGGGTGTCGCGGATGGCCTCGGCGAGACGGTTGAGCACCCTCTCGAGTTCGTCGTCGTCCAGGTCGTCGATGCCGCCCTCGTCGAGAAGGGTCACCGTGGTCCCCTTGCGCCTGGCCACCATCACCTGCTCGCGAACCCGGTCGTTGAGCAGCTTCCGGCCGCGGATCTCGTCGCGGATGGCGCCCTCAAGGTACAGGCACTCCCGCCGTTGCGCCTCGGTGAGCTCCCCGCCCACGGAGACGATCCTCTGCAGCATCGGCAGGGACATCCGGCTGGTCTGGCCGAGACGGAACTGGCGCTCGGACACGTGTGCCTCCTGCGCCGCCCGCCACTCCACGGCTTCGCGTTCGGCGAGGGCGTATTGGCGGGTGTCCCGGCTGGCCTTGGCGAGCGACAGCGAGAGCGCATGGGAGACGGCCACCCAGGCCGTGCTGCCGATGACCCCGTAGGCGAGTAGGCCGCCGACACCGGACCACGCGATAGTCTCCACGATGAGCGCGCCGGTGCCGATCCAGGCGAAGGTGTGCCGACGCCGCGTCGAGGTGATCACCATGAGCGTTCCGATGGCCGCGGTGTGCCAGGCCGCGTAGCTGTCACCGACCACCTTGTTGAGCTGGCTCGTGACGAGCAGGGGAACTACGATGGCGACCACGGCGTTGAACGCGGCGAGCCAGAGCGGCAGCCGCGCGGTCCTGGACGGCCAGAGGCTCGCGATGGTGGCGATCGCGTAGAGGAGCATCGCCGCCACATACGGCCCCTTCTCTCGGGGCACATCGATGGACACGCTCGCGAGCAGCAGGTGGTAGGCGGAGAAGATCGCGGCGAGGCCGATGATCAGGTAGCGGGGGACGGTGATGTTCACGACGCCACCTGCTCCCAGCCCGCGTCCGCGAGGGTCGACGCCGTCGATGGCCTCGGCCACAGGATGCGGATGACGGTGCCCTCCCCGGCGTGAGACTCGATCTCCACCATGCCGCCGGCGTTCGCCACCCGCTCCATGATCGAGACCCGGAGGCCGAGTCGCTCGCTGGGAACGGTTTCGACCGCGAATCCGGCTCCCGTGTCGCCGACCTCCACCCGGATGCCGCCGGACTCGCCCTCCTCGATGGAGAGCCAGCGCGTCACGTCCGGTCCGTGGCCGGCGTGCTGGAGGCTGTTGACCATCGCCTGCACCGAGGCCGAATAGACGGCCTCCGCGGACTGCACGGAGATGATCCCGGTGCCGACCTGCTGGGCGCGAAGCTCGAATGGCGCGGAGAGCGTGGAGGTGGCGCCCATGATCCGGTGGGCGAGCTGGTCCATGCTCATGGTGGCGTCGTCATCCGGCGACGTCTCCGCCGCGTCTCTGAGGTGCCCGATCGCGTTGCGCGCCATGCGGGTGGCGAGGTCCTTCGCCTCCGGCGTGTACGCGCGGGCCGCGGAGAGCAGGGTGGTGAGCACGCTGTCGTGCACGATCGAGTCGACCTGCACCCGCTCGACCTCCGTCGCGTGCTGCCGCACGGCATGGGCGTAACGCTCGAGGGCCGCCACCTGGGCGGCATCCACCGAGGCCGCGGCCTGTCTGAGCAGGGTGATGAGGATGAGCACGCCGCCGCCGAGGATGATCGCGTACGCCGTGTCGAGGGCCGCGGATTCCCAGCTCTTGCCGCCCCCGGACGGCGTGATCCGCACGATTCCGTAGAGGATCGGCGCGACGAACAGGTAGACGGTGGCTGCCCAGGTGCTCAGGGCCACGGCGGCGGCGGAGGTCGCCACGGTCACCAGCAGCCACAACCACGGCCGGTCCGGCTCGACCCTGGTCGGGTCCATCGCGACGAACGGCCAGCTCACCAGGGCGGCGAGGAAGGCGAAGGCGATGTAGGCGTTAACGGCCCGCACGAACTTGCGGGCGAAGGACGCGACGACGGCGGCGAGGATGCCGCCGAAGATCGCCACGATCATGAGCGACGCGAACGCCTGCTGCATGCGCGGCAACTGATCGAGAACCACCGGCACCGATTGAGCGCCGAACACGAGTCCGATTATCGCCACGGAGCGCGAGACGACGGTTTCGATCTGTCGGCGACTGATCGGATTGTGAGGCTGTCTGCCGAGGGCCTCAGCCGGATCCGGTGCCGACCTAGCGGCCATCGGCATCCGGGTCCAGGCCCGGAAGGATGCCGTCTTCGACGGCCCTGCGAAGCAGATCGACCTTGGTGGGGGCCGGGCGACCGACCTCCACGTACTTCACGCGAATTCGATCGAGATACTCGCGGGCGGTCGAATACCCGATGCCGAGCTGTTGCGCGGCGAGCTTGAGCGGCAGGCCAGAGGCGTAGAGGTGCAGGATCTCCCGCTCTCGCCTGCCGAGTTGTGCCTTCGCGAAGTCGCGGTCGGCGTCGATGGCCGTCGCCCACTCGAGGTTGTTGAGCACCTCGCCTCGAGCCACGGTCTCCACCGCCGACATGACCGTCTTGGTGGCCGACGACTTGGGAATGACCCCGGCGGCCCCGGCGGCGAGCGCCTCCCGAACCGAGGCGACGCGGTCGGCGATGCTGTGGATCAGCACCGCGGAGCCGGTGGCCTGCACTCGCTTCACGTTCTCGGTGACCGTCGAGCCGTCGCCGAGCGAGAGGTCGAGTACGACCACGTCGTTCTCGCGGCCGTTGAGGTTGTCGACGAATTCCTGCACGGATGCCGCGGCGAGAATGAAGTCGAATCCGGCGTCGATGCAGGCCGCCTTCAAACCGAGTCGCACCGATTCGTGGTCGTCCACCACCGAGACGCGCACGCCGGTTGGGCGCGCGCTGGCTCGCGGCTCATCGATCGTGGTCTGCTCCATGGCCGATCCTGTCTGCGCCGTTGTTCTGAAACCCAGCTGTTCCTGACCCAATGGTAATGCTCGCGGACTCTCCACAGGCGCTAGAGACGCGCC
The DNA here is from genome assembly GCF_043726815.1 of Lacisediminihabitans sp. Lineage (NCBI taxonomy): Bacteria > Bacillati > Actinomycetota > Actinomycetes > Micrococcales > Microbacteriaceae > Lacisediminihabitans > Lacisediminihabitans sp. The sequence continues at coordinate 127,239 of NZ_JAYSJZ010000058.1, read as the reverse complement.
ATGACGGTAACGGGTCACGATTCCGCCGAGTGCCGTCAGCGGAGACCGTCAACCGCGGGTCAGGGTGGCGACGGCCTCGACGTGATGGGTGTTCGGGAACAGGTCGAAGGCGCGAAGGCTGCTGAGCTCGTATCCGCCTGCCGCGAAGAGGGCAACGTCGCGGGCGAGCGCGACGGGGTCGCAGGCCACATAGACGATCTGGGCCGGCCCGAGGGCCACCAGCTCGGCGACGACCTCCTTGCCGGCGCCGGACCGCGGCGGGTCGAGGATCACGGTGCCCCGACGCAGACTGTCCCGCTCGTGCGCCCCGGCCGTGGCCCCGAGCCCGCGGAGGAACTGCTCGACCCGCGCGGTCACCGCCGCGGCACCGGTCCACTCCACGAGGTTCTCGGCGGCGTGGTCGGTGGCCAGCGAGTCGCTCTCCACCGTCGTGATCCGCACGTGATTGCCGAAACGGTCGCCGACGGCGGCGGCGAGCAGGCCGACCCCGCCGTAGAGGTCGAGGTTGGACGCCCTCGGGTCGAAGAGCGACTCGTCGACGGCATCCTGCACGGCCAGCGTGAGGGTCTCCGCGGCGTGCTGGTGCACCTGCCAGAAGCCTCGGGCGTCGAGGCGGAATTCGCGCTCCCCCACTCGCTCCGTGATGCGATGCGCGCGGCCCCGGTCCGTTCTCCCCTTGTCGGAGCTGGCCTTGTCGGAGCCGGCCCGGTCGGCGTTCGTCGCTCCTCCGGCCAGCACGAACGGGTTGCCCACCGACGGCACCACGATGTCCACGTGGGCGGAGCCCGGGAACTTCTCGTCGAGGGGGGCGATCGCGGCGAGCGCCGGGATGGCGAGAGGCAGGTCGGTCACGGGAATCACGCGGTGGGATCGTGCGGCGTACGGACCAGGCGTGCCGTCTTCGGCCACCTGCAGTCGCACGCGAGTGCGCCATCCCGTGCCGTTGTCGGCCCCCGGAAGCGCCTCCACGGTGGCCTCCGTGGTCACCCCGGCCATGCGCGAGAGCGAGTCGGCGAGCACCTGACGCTTCAGCTCGCGCTGGTGGGAGATGTCGATGTGGCCGAACTCGGCGCCGCCCGCCCGGTCCTCCGGCGCGCGATCGATCGACGCGGCGGCCCAGACGTGCGGTCGGCGATGCTCGGAGGCGGTGATCACCGAGAGCGTCTCGGCCCGCCAGAACGACTTCTTCGAGTCCTCGGTGATGCGGGCGAGCACGCGTTCGCCCGGAATGGCGTCACTCACGAAGATCACCCGGCCCTCGTGGCGGGCGACCGCCACACCGCCGTGGGCTACGTTGGTAACCTCGATCTCGACACTCTTTCCCTGCATTTCACCCATCCCCCGAGCTTGCCACAGAGCGGCCAGGACATTCCCCGGGAGCGACCTTCGTGACGAAAGCGCCAGTGCGTCTCTACCTCGCATCGACCTCGCCCGCGCGACTCGCCACCCTGCGGGCCGCCGGCGTAGAACCGGCGGTGCTCCCCTCCCTGGTGGACGAGGATGCCGCGGTCGCCGCCGCCGGGCCCCTCACCCCGAGCGAGATGGTGCTGCTGCTGGCACGCGCCAAGGCCGAGGCCGTGACTGGCCAGCTCGTGGACGCCGCACCGATCGACGGGTTCATCCTCGGCGGCGACTCGGCGTTCGAACTCGATGGCATCGTCTACGGCAAGCCACACCGCCCGGAGGTGGCCCGCGAACGGTGGCTGCTGCAGCGCGGTCGCACCGGCCATCTGCACTCCGGGCACTGGCTCATCGATCACCGCGGGGGCGAGATTCGACGCGCCACGGGCGCAGTGGCCACCGCCGGGGTGACCTTCGCGAACGACATCTCCGACCACGAGATCGACGAATACATCGGCACCGGCGAACCGCTTCAGGTGGCCGGCGCCTTCACGATCGACAGTCTGGGCGCACCATTCATCACGGCGGTCGACGGCGACCCGCACGCCGTTGTCGGGCTTTCGCTCTCCACCCTGCGTTCCCTGTTCCTCGAGTTCGACGTTTCCTGGCCCTCGCTGTGGAACCGGTAGCGGCCGCCGATGACCGGGCCCGGTTGTAGAGGACCTCACCGCGCCATCCGCCTTTTTTGTAGCCCACCGCCAAAGGCGCACCCGTCCTGACCAATAGGCTAAAGAACTATGCCCCGCATCACGAAGCTCCTGATCGCTAACCGAGGCGAAATCGCCGTCCGAGTCATCCGGGCGGCGAAGGACGCGGGGATACCCGCGGTCGCCGTCTATGCCGACCAGGATCGCGACGCGAGGCACGTCAAGCTCGCCGACGAGGCGTATGCTCTCGATGGCGCCACGAGCGCCGACACCTACCTGCGGGCGGACAAGATCCTCTCGATCGCTCGGCGAGCCGGTGCAAACGCCGTGCATCCCGGCTACGGGTTCCTCGCCGAGAACGCGGAGTTCGCGCGTTCCGTGATCGACGCCGGCCTGATCTGGATCGGGCCGTCGCCCGACGCGATCGAGAAGCTCGGCGACAAGGTGTCCGCCCGCCACATCGCGGAGAAGGTGGGGGCGCCCCTCGCCCCCGGCACCCTCAACCCGGTCTCCGGCGCCCAGGAGGTGCTGGACTTCGTGGACATCCACGGTCTTCCCGTCGCCATCAAGGCGGCCTTCGGTGGAGGCGGCCGAGGCCTCAAGGTGGCTCGCACGCGCGAGGAGATCCCCGAGCTGTTCGACTCCGCGACCCGCGAGGCCATCGCCGCGTTCGGCCGAGGAGAGTGCTTCGTGGAGAAGTACCTCGACCAGCCGCGCCACGTCGAGACCCAGTGCCTCGCGGACGCCTACGGCAAGGTCGTGGTGGTCTCCACCCGCGACTGTTCGCTGCAGCGACGCCACCAGAAGCTCGTGGAGGAGGCGCCGGCGCCCTTCCTCACCGACGGACAGAACGCCCTGCTTTACTCGGCATCCAAGGCGATCCTCAAGGAGGTCGGATACCTCGGTGCCGGCACCTGCGAGTTCCTCGTCGCCAAGGACGGCACAATCTCCTTCCTGGAGGTGAACACGCGACTGCAGGTTGAGCATCCGGTGTCCGAGGAGGTCACGGGCATCGACCTGGTGCGCGAACAGTTCCGGCTGGCCGAGGGCGGCGCCCTGGACTATGACGACCCGGTGGCCGAGGGGCACTCCTTCGAATTCCGCATCAACGGCGAGGATGCCGGCCGCAACTTCTTCCCGGCACCCGGGCCGGTCCACGCCCTCCGCTTCCCCGGCGGACCCGGGGTGCGCGTCGACAGCGGAGTGACCACGGGAGACGTGATCAGCGGCGCCTTCGACTCGCTGCTGGCCAAGCTCATCGTGACCGGCTCGTCCCGCGAGGACGCGCTCGAGCGTTCCCGTCGCGCCCTCGACGAGTTCGAGGTCGCCGGGCTGCCCACCGTGCTGCCCTTCCACCGCAAGATCGTGCGCGACCCCGCGTTCACCTCGGAGCCGTTCAGCATCTACACCCGCTGGATCGAGACCGAGTTCGTGAACGACATCGAGCCCTGGAGCGGGTCGCTCGCCGACACCCCGGCGGCCGCGCCCCGGCGCAGCGTCGTCGTGGAGGTGGACGGCAAGCGCATCGAGGTGAGCCTGCCCGCGCGTCTCGTCGCCGCGTCGGCCGGGAGCGCCGCCCTCGGACCGGCCCCCAGGCGCCGCGGAGGAGCCGGAGCGGTCGTCACCGCCACCGGGGACTCGGTGAAGGCCCCCATGCAGTCCACGATCGTCAAGCTCGCGGTCGCGGAGGGCGACGTCGTCGTCAAGGGCGACCTCATCCTCGTGCTCGAGGCGATGAAGATGGAGCAGCCGATCACCGCGCACAAGGACGGCACCATCGCGAACGTCAACGCCGCGGTGGGCGCAACCGTGTCGTCCGGTTACCTGCTGCTCGACATCGCGAGCTGACGCGGGGCGCCCCGCCGGCGCCGATCAGCCCGCGGCCGGGTCCAGCGCCTGCCGGATCGCGGCCAGTCCGGCGAGCAGCTCGGCGAAGGTCGTGCTGAGCGGCGACAGCCCGATCCGGATGCCGTCCGGCGCCCGGAAGTCCGGGATCACGCCCCGGGCCCAGAGCTCGGCGGTCACCGCTCGGAAGCTCTCGTGCCGGATCGTGACGTGGCTTCCCCGGCGCTCCGGCTCGCGGGGAGTCGCCACGGTGACGCCGAGCGGCGCGAGCCACGCGTCGACGATGTCGAGCGTGAAGTCGGTGAGCAGCAGGGACTTCTCCCGGATGTCGCCGAGTCCCGCCCGCTCGATGAGGTCGAGCATGTCTTGCATGGCGAGCATCCCGACCACCGGCGGGGTGCCGCTGATGAAGCGCCGCATGCCGACGGCCGGCGTGTACTCCGGTGCCATCGCGAAGACGTCGCTGGCCCCCATCCAGCCCCAGATCGGCTGCCGCAGCTCGTTCTGCAGCTCCCGCCGCACGTAGGCGAAGGCCGGAGACCCCGGCCCGCCGTTCAGGTACTTGTACGTGCAGCCGACGGCGATGTCCACACCCCATTCGTCGAGCTCGGTGGGCACGACCCCCGCCGAGTGGCAGAGGTCCCAGAGCACGAGCGCCCCGGCCGAATGCACCTCCTGCGTGATCGCCTGGGCGTCGGCGAGGTAGCCGGAGCGATAGGCCACGTGGCTGAGCACCACGAGGGCGGTCGCTGCGGAGACGGAATCGCGCACCTGTTCGACGGTCACGCCCCGCTCCCTGTCCACCGTGATCCAGCGCAGGGTCATCCCGCGTTCGGCGGCCACCCCCTCGAGCACGAACCGGTCGGTGGGAAAGTTGTCGTCGTCGACCACGATCTCGGTGCGTCCGGGGCGGGCATCCACGGCCGCGCGGATGAGCTTGTAGAGCAGCACCGTCGTCGAGTCGGCGACCACCGTCTGGCCGGGCTCGGCGCCGAGGGTGAGCGAGCCGATCCGGTCGCCGAGGGCGAGCGGGAGGTCCATCCACCGTTCGTCCCACGACCGGATGAGGCGGTCGCCCCATTCGCGCTCGAGGAAGGACGCGAACCGGTCGCCGGTGACTCGGAGCGGGCGGCCGAGCGAGTTGCCGTCGAGATAGGCGACGACGTCGTCGCTCGGCGCGAATTCCGCGGCGAACCGCCCGAGCGGGTCGGTGCGGTCGAGCTGCGCCGCCCGACCGGCGAAGTCTGATGAATCCAGTGGCGTGCTCATGTGTAGATCTCCTCCAACGTAACGAGCGAAACGACCGACGCGGTCGACAGCCAGCTCGCGCCCTCCCGGCCGCCCGGCGCGACCTCTCCGGGGATCCAGGTGAAGCGTGCTCCGAAGCTACCGGATGACCGGGTGAGCGCGCGGACCAGGTCGCCGGTCGACAGCCCGGCCTCGCCGAGCGCCGCGAGCTCGCGGGCGTTGAGGCCCACCGGCAGGGGGCCGTTGCCGAGGTCGGTGCCGTAGAGCACCCGGCCGCCTCGGGCGGCGAACCGACCGAGGTTGTCGACGGCGGTCTCGTAGGCCCGGCCGCGGTCGCCCCGGCCGCGGTCGCCCCTTCCATGGATGTCGAGGGTGCTCGTCCACGCGCAGCGCGCGGCGGAGGCGGCGACCTCGTCATCGGTGAGGCGCTCGGTCCACGGGGTGTGCGCGAGCGTGTCCACGCCGGCGGCGACGGCCCGCATCGCCTGGCCCGGCCCCTCGGCGTGGGCGACCACGGGCAGTCCTGCCGCGTGCGCGGCGGAGACCACGGTCGCGAGCAGGGCATCCGACCAGACCGGCCCGGCCGTGCTGTTGAGCGCGATCTTGATCACGCTCGCCCCGAAGCCGACCATCTCCGCGACGGCGGCCGACGCCCCGGCGCCGGTCGACAGCTCCCGAACCGCCCGCGGCGGGGCCCACGATCGATCGCTCGGATACCCGCCGGGGGCGGTCAGGAAGGCGCCCGCGAACTCCACCTCGACGGCGTCCGGCCCGTTCGAACCGGCCCACCCCGATGCGACGGCCGGATCCCAGCCGAGGTCGACCACCCGGGAGATGCCGCCGGGCACGAGGCCGCCGGGGTCGACCAGGCCGAGGTGAACGTGCGAGTCGACGAAACCGGGCAGGATCGTTCCGGCCAGCCGAGGCCCGGCATGGTGCGCGGAACCGGCGGGCGACAGGTACTCGAGCGCGCCGGCCCGCACCCGCAGCAGGCTCGGGCCGCGCCATCCGCCCCACCACACCTCGTCGACCCGGATCGGGTCGGCGGCGGCGGAGGCGTCGGCGTTCACCGGCCGATTTCGGTGCGAACCGCGAAGAGTTCCGGAAAGAAGGTGAGGTCGAGCGCGCGTTGGAGAAAACCGACGCCGCTCGACCCGCCGGTGCCCCGCTTCATGCCGATCGTGCGCTGCACGGTGCGCAGATGCCGGAACCGCCAGAACTGGAAGTTGTCCTCGAGGTCGACGAGCTCCTCGCAGGCCTCGTACACGCGCCAGTTCTCGTCGGCCGAGTCGTAGATCGCCGTGAACACCGGCACGAGCTCGGGCGTGAAGGTGTACGCCTTCGTCACGTCCCGCTCGAGCACGCTGACCGGCACCTCATGCCCCTGCCGGTGCAGGAAGCGCAGGAACTCGTCGTAGAGGCTCGGTTCGTCGAGCAGGTCGGCGAGCACCTGCCGGGCGGCCGGGTCGCTGTCGAACACGGCGAGCACCTTGGCGTTCTTGTTGCCGAGGATGAACTCGACGGCGCGGTACTGGTGAGACTGGAACCCGGAGGCGTTGGCGAGGGAGTCGCGGAACTGGGCGTACTCGGTGGGGGTGAGGGTGGCGAGCACCGACCACTGCTGGGTGAGCGTCTCCTGGATGTGCTTGACCCTGGCGATGCGCTTGAGGGCGGTGCCGAGGTCGTCGGCCTTGAGCAGCTCGCGCGCCGACCTGAGCTCGTGCAGCAGGAGCTTGATCCAAAGTTCGCTCGTCTGGTGCTGGATGATGAACAGCATCTCGTCGTGATGCTCGGGGACGCTGAGCGGGCGCTGCGCGCCGAGAAGCTCGTCGAGCGCCAGGTACGACCCGTAGCTCATCCGCCCGGCGAAGTCGGTGACGATGCCCGGCTCGATCGGCCTCGTGTTGTCTTCGATGCTCACCAGCCCTCCGTTCTGCTTGGTTGACGCCGTCGTCAGTTGACGATGTGCATCGCGCGGGCGGCATCCGTGATGGAGTCGGAGAGCGAGGGGTAGACGGCGAAGGCACGCGCCACCTGGTCCACCGTGAGCCGGTGCTCGACCGCGATCGCGATCGGCAGGATGAGCTCGGACGCGCGGGGCGCGACGATCACTCCCCCGATCACGGTGCCCGATCCGGTGCGGGCGAACAGCTTGACGAAGCCGTCCTTGATGCCCATCATCTTGGCCCGCGGGTTGGACGCGAGCGGCAGCTTGTAGATCTCGCCCTGGGCGATTCCGTCTTCGATCTGCTTCTGGGTCCAGCCGACCGTCGCGATCTCCGGCTGGGTGAAGATGTTGGAGGCGACGTTGCGCAGCTCTGTGGGGTTCACGGCGTCGCCCATGGCGTGGAAGACGGCCGTGCGACCCTGCATCGACGCCACCGAGGCGAGGGGCAGGAAGTCCGAGCAGTCGCCGGCCGCGTAGATCGACGGCATCGAGGTGCGGGCGACGCGGTTGACCCGGATGTGGCCGGAGTCGGTGAGCTGCACGCCGGCCTCCGCGAGGCCGATTCCCGCCGTGTTCGGCACCGAGCCGACGGCCATCAGGCAGTGGCTGCCCTCCACGGTGCGGCCGTCGCTCAGGGTGGCGATCACGCCGTCCTTGGTGCGCTTGATCGAGTCGGCGCGGGACTTGGAGAGCACGGTCATGCCGTTGCGCTTGAAGACGTCCTCGAGCACGCGCGCGGCATCCGCGTCCTCGCCGGGCAGAACCTGGTCGCGGCTGGAGATGAGGGTGACCTTCGAGCCGAGGGCGGTGAAGGCGGAGGCGAACTCGGCCCCCGTGACACCGGAGCCGACGACGATGAGGTGCTCCGGCGTCTCCTGGAGCGTGTAGAGCTGCGTCCAGGTGAAGATGCGTTCGCCGTCCGGCTTCGCCGAGGGCAGGATGCGGGGGCTGGCCCCCACGGAGACGACGATGGTGTCGGCCTGGATCTCGTCGAAGTCGGTGCTCGTCTTGCCCTTGCCCGTGGACACGATCACCGTGTTGGGGCCGTCGAGCCGACCGTCGCCCTGGATAACGCGCACGCCGGCCTTGATCAGCTGGGACTTCATGTCCTCCGACTGCTGGCGGGCGAGGCGCAACAGCCGCTGGTTGACGGCGGCGAGATTCACCGTGACCTCGGGCCGCACCGGTCGCCCGGACTCCCCGCGGGTGAAGAACTGCACGCCCAGGTCGGCGGCCTCGCCGATCGCGTTCGCGGCCTCGGCCGTGGCGATCAGCGTCTTCGACGGCACGACGTCGGTGAGTACGGCCGAGCCGCCCACCCCGACGCGCTCGACGACCGTGACCTCGGCACCCATCTGGGCCCCGGTGAGCGCCGCTTCGTAACCACCCGGTCCGCCACCAACGACGGCGATGCGCTGCTTGCGCTCGAACTCATAGGACATGGGCCTATTCTCCCGTGTTGCGGGAGGCCAGCCAAACCGTCCGCGGCGAGGCGGACCAATAGAGTGGGATCATGGCGACGACGCACCCGAATCTTCTCGACGACCCCGCAAACGACCCGTTCTCGATCGCGGCGATGGCCGCATTCGAAATCGCCGAGCGCACGGGGGTCAAGCAGCACGACATCGCGCTCACCCTGGGCAGCGGCTGGGGCAAGGCCGCCGACCTGATCGGCGAGACCACGGCCACGATCCCGGCGCACGAGGTCACCGGATTCAGCAAGCCCGCGCTCGAGGGGCACGTCGGCAGCCTGCGTTCCGTGCTGCTCCCCAGCGGCAAGCGCGCGCTCGTGATCGGCGCGAGGACGCACTACTACGAGGGTCACGGCGTGCGCCGCGTCGTACACAGCGTGCGCACCGCCGCCGCGGCTGGCGCGAAGGTCATGATCCTCACCAACGGCGCTGGCGGCATCCGCGAGACCTGGACGCCGGGCACCCCGGTGCTGATCAGCGACCACATCAACCTCACCGCGGACTCGCCCCTCGAGGGCGCCACCTTCATCGACCTCACCGACCTCTACTCCGCGCGGCTGCGGGCCGTGGCGAGGGGCGTCGAGCCCTCGCTCGACGAGGGCGTCTACACGCAGTTCCGCGGACCGCACTACGAGACTCCGGCGGAGGTGCAGATGGCGAAGGCGATCGGCGGTCACATCGTCGGCATGTCGACGGCGCTCGAGGCGATCGCCGCGCGGCAGTCCGGCATGGAGATCCTGGGGCTCTCGCTCATCACGAATCTCGCCGCGGGCATCCAGAAGACTCCGCTGAGCCACGAGGAAGTGCTCGACGCCGGCCGTTCGGCCGAGCCGGTGATCAGCGCCCTGCTCGCTCGCATCGTGGCCGAGCTGTGACCAGGGACGTCATCGAGGCCGCCAGGGCCTGGCTCGAGCAGGATCCGGACGCGGAGACGCGCGAGGAGCTCTCCGCCCTGGTCGCCGCGGCCTCAACCGGCGACGCCGGGGCCACCGCCGAACTGCACGATCGTTTCGACACGAGGCTCGAGTTCGGCACCGCCGGGCTCCGCGGCCGGATCGAGGCCGGCTCCAACCGGATGAACCGCGTGCTCGTCGCCCAGGCGGCCGCCGGGCTCGCCGCCTTCCTGGTGTCCCGCGAGGAGCACCCGAGCGTCGTGATCGGCTACGACGGCCGCAAGAACTCTCGGGTGTTCGCGGTGGACACGGCGGAGTTGATGGCCGGCGCCGGCGTGCGGGCGATCCTGCTTCCCCGGCTCCTCCCCACCCCCGTGCTCGCCTTCGCGGTGCGTCACTTCGAAGTGAGCGCCGGGGTCATGGTCACGGCGAGCCACAACCCGCCGCGCGACAACGGCTACAAGGTCTACCTCGGCGGCGACGACAACGGCTCCCAGATCGTGCCACCGTCGGATGCCGCCATCGCCGAGCAGATCCTGCGGGTCGCGGCCGAGAAGAACGTGCTCGATCTGCCCAGGTCCACCGACTTCGAGGTGGCGGGCGAGGAAGTTCTCGACGAATACGTCCGACGCACCGCGGCTCTCGTCTCCGCCCCGGCTGTGCGTCCCCTCTTCGTCTACACGGCCCTGCACGGTGTCGGCTACGAGACGGCCCACCGGGTGTTCGTGCGCGCCGGATTCGGCGCCCCGGTGATCGTGACCGAGCAGATCGAGCCGGACGCCGACTTCCCCACCGTCGCCTTCCCCAATCCGGAGGAGCCTGGGGCGCTTGACCTCGCCTTCGAACTCGCCTCCCGGGTGGGTGCCGAACTCGTGATCGCGAACGACCCGGATGCCGACCGTCTCGCCGTGGCCGTCCCCGACTCGTCCGGGGGCTGGGAGCGGCTCAGCGGCAACGAGGTCGGCGCGCTGCTCGGCTGGCGCGCCGCCGAGCGGATCACCGCGAGCGGACCGGAGGGCGTGCTCGTCGCCTCGATCGTGAGCTCCCCCGCACTGGCGGCCGTGGCGCGGGAGTATCGCCTCGAGTACGCCGACACGCTCACCGGCTTCAAGTGGGTCTCGCGGGTCCCCGGCATCTCCTACGGATACGAGGAGGCCCTCGGCTACCTGGTCGACCCGGACAAGGTGCGCGACAAGGACGGCATCTCGGCCGCCCTCGACTTCCTGGCCCTCTTCGCGGAGTTGAAGAGCTCGGGCACGACCTTCGCGCAGCACCGTCGCGACTTCGCCGACCGATTCGGCGCCTTCGCCTCCGCCCAGGTCTCGATCCGCGTGTCGGATCTCGCCGACATCCCGCGCATCATGGCCAGGCTTCGGGCCAACCCGCCGGAGCGACTCGGCGCCACCGCCGTGAGCCAGATCGACGACTTCGCCAACGGCTTCGAGCAGTTTCCGCCCGGCGACATCCTGCGCCTCTGGCTGGAGGATGGCTCTCGGGTGATCGTGCGACCGAGCGGCACGGAGCCCAAGGTGAAGGTGTACATCGACGCGTCGAGCGCCTCCGGCTCGGCGGACGAGAGGATCGCGGAGGCCGCACGCCGGGTCGCCGCGCTCGAGGCCGCCGTGCGTCCGCTCGTTTCCTGAGGGCGCCGCCTCCCGCCGCGCTCGTGCTGCAGGACAAGCACTCGTTGTTCAGGACGCGCACTCCTTGTTCATGACGCGTCCCCACCACGGGGACTCGCTCCACAGACTCTGGTTGTGCAGGACATCTTGTGCAGGACGGCTGCCCCACAATTCGACTCCCGCGGGTCACGCAGCACGCGCTTGCTCACTGACAACCGCAGTCGGGGGTGTCCTGCACAACCAGAGCCTGTCGGAGCGTGCGCCCAGACCACCGGCAGCGTCCTGCACATCGAGGGGTGTCCTGCACAATGAGCAGTGTCCTGCACAACGCGAGCGAGCCGGACGAGAGCCGCGCTACGCGCCGAGCGCCGCCGAGATCTCGGCCGCCGCGGCCCGCGCCCGCTCCTCCACGAACTGCGCCCGCGCGCCGCTGAAGGTCGTCGCGACGTAGGGCACCGTGAGCGCCGCCAGCGCGACCCCTGATGCGCCGATCAGCGGAAACACGATGTCGGTGATCCCCGGCTGGAGGCTGTCCGCCATCCGCTCGAAACCCTGCTCGGCCACCCGCGCGACCCGCGCGGCGAAGGCGGGGTCGGCGGCGGTCGAGAGCATCGCGTCCCTGTCGCCCGGCGCCGCACACGCCACGAGCACGGCTCCGGTCGCGGTGGACTCGACCGGGAACTCGGCGCCGACGCGCACCCGGAAGCCGAAACTCGCCGGGCTCTCCACCTGGGCGAGGATCAGGATGCGGCCGGCCTCGAGCATGCCGAGGTTGCAGGACTGCTGCACGTCATCGCTCAGCCGCCGCATCGGACCCAGCGCCGCCTGACGGAGGCCCCGCACCGGGTCGTGCCGATGGGCGAGCTCGAAGGTCATGATCGAGAAGAAGTAGAGCCCCGATGCGCCGTCCCGGTGGAGGTAGCCGCGCGACTCGAGGGTCTGCAGCACCCGGAAGATCTGGCCGACCGATCGACCGACCGCCTCGGCGATCGCGGCCTGGCTCAGGCCTCCGGCCGTGTCGGCGAGCAGTTCCAGGATGTCGAGGGCCTTGTCGAGCGCGGGTACGGAGTATTCAGGAGCTCGGGCGTCGGGCGCGCGGGTGTCGGTCAACGCGAGGCCGACATCGCGGAGACCATCCGGCGCGCGATGAGTCGGTTGAGGTCGTCCGGCACCGGCTGGGCACCGGCCGGCAGGGCAGCCCCCGAGGCCACCCGTTCGAGCGAGAGCGCCTGGAGCAGGAAGCCGAGGTCCATGGACTCGAGCGAGTTGCCCTTCGGCTCACGCCCGGCCAGGTTGAACATCCGTCCGTCGGCGATGAGCACCACGTGTCGGCCATCCGCGAATTCGACCCGCTCGATCGCGTCGTCCACCGCGACGACGCCGGCCGCCGACCCCTTGAGCGCCGGAACATCGATCTCCCAGGCGAAGTGCCCGCAGTTGGCGAGCACGCTGCCCGGCTCCATCAGGGCGAATTCCTCGGCCCCGAGCACCCCGGGCCTGCCGGTTGCGGTGATGAAGGTGTTTCCCCAGCCGGCGAGCTCGCTCATGGGCGCCACCCGGTACCCGTCCAGCGCCGCCTCGAAGGCCTTGAGCTCGTCGATCTCCGCGACGGCGACCCTCCCGCCGAGCGACCGAAGGTACTGCGCGACACCGCGGCCGCACCATCCGTAGCCCGCCACGACGAACCGGCGCCCGGGGATCATCAGGTTGGTGATGCGCATGAAGCTCTCCACGACGGACTGGCCAACGGCGTGGCGGTTCTCGCCGATCGCCTTCAGCGGGCTGTCGTTGATCACGATCACCGGGAACGGCACCGCGCCCTCGAGCTCGCCGCGCAGGCGGTCGCCGCCGGAGGTGGTCTCCTCGGTGCCCCCGAGGATCGACCCGGCCGTGCCTCGCGAGACGAGACCGGCGATGAGGTCCGCGCCGTTGTCGAGGATGATGTCGGGCGACGCGTCCAGCACCCGCGCGAGGTTGTCGCGGTGCTTCTCGATCGTGTCGTCCCGTCGGCCGTGCACGATCATCCCGCGGGCGCGCAGCACCGCGACGATGTCGTCCTGGGTCGAGCCGTGGTTGCCGGTCGCCACGATCTCCGCACCGCCGGCGGCGAGCACCTCGAGCAGCACCGCCGTCTTCGGCTCGAGGTGGATGGCGACGCCGATCCGGTGCCCGGCGAACGGGCGGGACGCCTCAAAGGCCGTTCGGGCGTCGGCGAGCAGCCGCATGCGCGACCGCGTCCACTCGAGCCGCCTCTCGCCACGCTCGACGAGATCGGATACCTGCTCGGCCACGGGGACTCCCTCCGGCCGGGTCCCCTGACCCGGCTCTGGAGAGAGTCTTGCACATATGAACGTGACTTTTATAGGTGAAACTAGCCGAGTGCGGCCTCGAGCTTGCGCGACAACTCGTCGGTGTCGAAGTAGTTCTCGATCACGATCACGTCGGCAAAGGTCTTGCCGATCGCGTCCACGAACTCCGCCGACGTCAGGATGATCTGGGCGTCTGCGGCGTCGGTCAGCAGGCTGCCGAGGTGGGCGGCCGTGACATCCGCCTCGAGGCCGAGCCGCTTCAGCACCCGCTCGGCGTTCACCTTGAGGATTCCGGAACTGCCGATGCCGGCGCCGCAGATGGCAACGATCTTCACTCTGAACTCCCCATGATTCTCATGACCTCGTCGGCGGTCTTCGCGGCCGCGAGGTCCGCGATTGCCGTCGAATCGTTGAAGACGTTCGCGAGCTCCGCGATCGACTCGAGGTGCGCGGACACGGAGCTGATCGCGAGGCCGAGAACCACGCTCACCGGGTCGTTGTGCGGATGCCCGAACGCCACCGGCGTGGCGAGCGTCACGACAGCGAGGCCGTCCGCGAGCACCTCGGGGCCGGGTCGCGCGTGCGCGAGGGCGAGCCCCGGAGCGATCACGACATACGGTCCGTGCTCGTCGATCATGCGGATCATCTCGTCCGCGTAGCCGGGGCGCGCGGCACCGGAGGCGGCCAGCGCGCGCCCGGCGAGGCGCACGGCCTCACGCCAGTCTGCGGCGTCCGCGCCCAGGATGATTGCCGACTCGGAGAGTGGCGGAAGTGGCATGGCTAGGCTCTTTCGAAGCCGTCGGTGATCAGGTCGACGAGCTCCTCGCGGTCCTCGAGCGGCAGGAAGCTCGCGGCGGCCGCATTCAGCTGGAACACCTCGAGGTCGCTCAGGTCGTAGTCGAACGTCTCGGCGAGCAGCGCGAGCTCGCGGCTGAGGCTGGTGCGGCTCATCAGCCGGTTGTCCGTGTTGACGGTGACCCGGAATCCGAGCTGGTAGAGCAGGTCGAACGGGTGGTCGATGAGGTCGTCGCCCCACTGCTCGATCGCCCCGGTCTGGAGGTTGGATGACGGGCTCAATTCGAGCGCGATCTCCCGGTCCTTGACCCACTGCGAGAGACGCCCGAGTTCGACATAGGTGTTCTCGTCGTCCTCGCGGTCCACGGTGATGTCCTCGGCCAGGCGCACGCCGTGCCCGAGCCGCAGGGCGCGGCCGTCGAACAGGGCGCCCCTGATGCTCTCGAGGCCGTCGGCCTCCCCCGCGTGAACGGTCGTGGGAAAGAAGTTGCGCGCGAGGTAGTCGAACGCCTCGCGCTGGTTGCCGGCCGGGAAGCCGGCCTCGGCGCCCGCGATGTCGAAGCCCACGACGCCGTTGCCGCGGTGGCGCACGGCGAGTTCCGCGATCTCGAGCCCACGGTCCGCGTGACGCATCGCTGTCACGAGCTGGCCGATGCGGATGCGCCCCCCGGCGTTGCGCACGTCGTCGATGCCCTCCTCGATGCCGGCCTGAACCGCCTCCACGGTCTGATCGAGGGTGAGGCCGTTGCCGACATGCTGCTCGGGCGCCCAACGGATCTCGCCCCAGATCACGCCGTCCGCCCCGAGGTCCTGCACGAACTCGCGTGCGACCCGGATCAGTCCCTCCTCGGTCTGCATGACACCGGTGGTGATGTCGAAGGTCTTGAGGTACTCCACGAGGGAACCGGAGTCCGACTTCTCGGCGAACCATTCCCCGAGGGCCGCGCCATCCGTCTCCGGCAGATCGAGGCCGATCGACTCGGCGAGTTCGATGATCGTCTGGGGCCGCAGGCCACCGTCGAGGTGGTCGTGCAGCGAAACCTTGGGCAGCGCGGTGATGTTCGCGCCACTGGGCAGGAGGAAGTCTTGGGGGGCAGTGGTCATGCTCCAAATCTACCGGCTGCGGCCGGCCGCTAACCTTGCCGATATGGCGCTCAAGATGATCCTCGACTGCGACCCCGGCCACGACGATGCGATCGCACTCATCCTCGCCCACGGCAACCCGGCGGTGGAGCTGCTGGCGGTCACCACCGTCCACGGCAACCAGACGATCGACAAGGTGACCCGCAACGCGCTGGCGGTCGCCCGGATCGCCGGGATCACGGGCGTGCCGTTCGCTGCCGGCGCCCACCGACCGCTCGTGCGCGTGGCCGAGACCGCGCCGTCCATCCACGGCGAGAGCGGCCTGGACGGGCCCGTCCTGCCGGAGCCGACCCTCGTGCCGGACGCGAGGCACGCCGTCGACCTGATCATCGACACCATCATGGCCAACGAGCCGAACACGGTCACCCTCGTGCCGACCGGCGCCCTCACCAACATCGCCCTCGCCGTGCGCAAGGAGCCGCGGATCGTCGAGCGTGTGAAGGAGGTCGTGCTCATGGGCGGCGGCTACCACGTGGGCAACTGGAGCGCGGCGGCCGAATTCAACATCGTGATCGACCCCGAGGCCGCCCACATCGTCTTCAACGAGAAGTGGAAGCTCACGATGGTGGGGCTGGACGTGACCCACCAGGCGCTCGCCACCCCGGATGTCGTGGCCGCGATCGCGGCGGTCGGCACGGCCCCCGCGCGCTTCGTGGTGGAGCTGCTCGCCTTCTTCGGGCAGACCTACCGGCAGGCGCAGGGCTTCGAGTACCCGCCGGTGCACGACCCGTGCGCCGTGGCGCTCGTGATCGACCCGACGGTGATGACCGTCGTGCGCGTGCCGCTCGACATCGAGCTCACCGGCACGCTCACCCTCGGCATGACGGTCGCCGACTTCCGCTCGCCGGCGCCGGCCGACTGCACGACCCACGCCGCGACCGACCTGGACCACTCCAAGTTCTGGGCGCTCATCGTCGATGCGCTCGAGCGCATCGGCGACCCGGAGTAGCCGCCCGCGAGGGGTCTAGCGTCGCCGAGGACCGCGCACCGCGAGCAGCGCGAGCGAGGCGAGAGTGCCGACGCCCAGGAGCCGCCGATACGGGTTCACTCCGCGCACGATCTCGTCGATTGCCCACCACGCCAGGACCCCGACCGCGAGCTCGGCCGAGGCCGCCCGCGCCGGCCCGCGAGGCACCAGCACGCCCACCGCGGTCGTCGCCGCGAAGATCTTGATCGGCAGGTTCGGCGACTGGCCGAGGGTGATCCGCCCGGTCTCACGGTTGCGGAACCACCAGTCGAACGTCGTGCGCGCGGACATCAGGCCCCGATGCGCTCGGCGATGAGCGGACCGCCCGTGACGATGTCGTCGCCCGCGTCGCCGATCCGGTACGCGCCGTCGAGGGCCTCGATGGCCCGGGCGAACCGCTCCGGCTCGTCGGCGCTGAGGGTGAAGAGCGGCTGCCCCTCGGTCACCGCATCGCCCGGCTTCGCATGCAGGTCGATGCCCGCCGCGTGCTGCACCGGGTCCTGTTTGCGGGCGCGTCCCGCCCCCAGCCGCCAGGCCGCGATTCCGAACGGCAGCGCCAGCTGCTCGACGAGAACTCCCGAGCGCGGCGCGAGCACGACGTGGGTCTCGCGCGCGACCGGAAGCGCGGCATCCGGGTCCCCGCCCTGCGCCGTGATCATCGCCCGCCAGCTGTCCATGGCGCGGCCGTCGTCCAGGGCGGCCTCGACATCGGCATCCGGCAGCCCGGCGTGGGCGAGCATCTCTCGCGCGAGCGCCACCGTGAGGGCACGCACGTCGGACGGTCCCCCGCCGGCGAGCACCTCCACCGACTCCCGCACCTCGTTCGCATTGCCGATAGCCCGGCCGAGCGGAACGTTCATGTTGGTGAGCAGCGCGGAGGTCGCGACCCCGGCATCCAGGCCGAGCTCCACCATGGTGCGCGCGAGCTCTCGCGACTGCTCGATGTCTTTGAGGAACGCGCCGGAGCCGAACTTCACGTCGAGGACGAGCGCCGATGTGCCCTCGGCGATCTTCTTCGACATGATCGAGGACGCGATCAGCGGGATCGCCTCGACGGTGCCAGTGATGTCGCGCAGCGAATAGAGCTTGCCGTCGGCCGGGGCGAGCCCGGAGCCGGCGGCGCAGATGACGGCGCCCACCTCCTCGAGGATCTCGCGCATCCTGGCCGGACCGATGTTGGCCTGCCAGCCGGGAATCGACTCGAGCTTGTCGAGCGTGCCCCCGGTGTGTCCGAGCCCGCGGCCGGAGAGCTGGGGAACGGCCACGCCGAACGACGCGACGAGCGGCGCGAGCGGCAGGGTTATCTTGTCGCCGACACCGCCGGTGGAGTGCTTGTCCGTGGTCTTCTTCGAGAGGCCGGAGAAGTCCATGGTCTCGCCGCTGGCGATCATGGCGAGGGTGAGGTCGCGGATCTCCCGCCGCTCCATGCCGTTGAGGAAGATCGCCATGGTCATGGCCGACATCTGCTCGTCGGCGACGAAGCCGCGCGTGTACGCGTCGATGAGCCAGTTGATCTGCTCGGTGCTGAGCACGCCGCGATCCCGCTTCACGCGGATGAGGTCGACGACGTCGAATGCTTCGATGGCCACGGTCAGACTCCCGAGTTGTCGTATTCTGCGAGCTGGCGCGGCCCGAACGCATCCGGGATCACCTGGTCGATGGTGCGCACGCCCGACACCGTCTCGAGAAGCATTCCTGGTGCGGAATGTTCGTAGAGCAGTTGGCGGCAGCGTCCGCAGGGCATGAGGATGTTGCCGTGGCCGTCCACGCAGGTGAAGGCCACGAGGCGACCTCCGCCGGTCATGTGCAGGCTGGAGACGAGCGCGCACTCCGCACAGAGGGTGAGCCCGTACGAGGCGTTCTCCACGTTGGCGCCGGTGATCACCCGGCCGTCGTCCACGATCGCTGCGACCCCGACCGGAAAGTTCGAATACGGCGCGTAGGCGTGGGTCATCGCCTCATTGGCGAACGCCCGCAGGGCGTCCCAGTCGATCTCGCTCATGACTTCACGTACGGTTTGCCGGCAGCGGCCGGTCCCCGCACCTGCCCGACGAGACCCGCGACGGCCACGATCGTGACGATGTAGGGCAGCATGAGCATGAACTCGCTCGGCACGGGAGAGCCGATGATCGCCAGCACGCTCTGCAGGTTCGTCGCGAACCCGAAGAGCAGCGCCGCGAAGGTGGCCTTGATCGGATCCCAGCGGCCGAAGATCACGGCGGCGAGGGCGATGAAGCCCGCTCCGGCCGTCATCTCCTTGCTGAAGCCTCCGATCGAGCCCAGGGTGAAGTACGCCCCGCCCAGGCCGGCGATCGCTCCAGCGAGCGACACGTTCCAGAACCGCGTGCGGTTGACGTTGATGCCCACGGTGTCCGCGGCCTGCGGGTGCTCGCCCGACGAACGCAGGCGCAGCCCCCACTTCGTGTGGAACAGGCCGTACCAGACGGCGATCACGGCCACGTACATGATGTAGATGATGATCGTCTGCCGGAAGAGAACCGGCCCGATGATCGGGATGCCGCTGAGCACCGGGATCGGAAGGCGGGGAAGGATTCCGGGGTTGTTGAGGGTCTCGTTGGCCGGGCTCAGCACCGTGGAGTAGAGGAAGTTGGTGAGACCGGTCACGAGCACGTTGAGCACGACGCCCACGATCACCTGGTCGACGAGGTACTTGATGGAGAACGCCGCGAGCACCGAAGACACGAGGGCACCGGCCACCATCGCCGCGGCCAGACCGAGGAACGGCTGTTTGGTGGCCGAGGCGACGAGCGCCGACACGAAGGCGCCGGCGAGCAGCTGGCCCTCGATCGCCACGTTGACCACGCCGACCCGCTCGGAGATCACGCCGCCGAGCGCGCCGAAGATCAGCGGCACGCTCAACCCCACCGAGCCCACGAGCAGCCCGGCGACCGGCAGGGTGTGACCGGCGGACGCCCAGGAGAGGAACGCGACCATGAACATCACGGCGAAGATCACGATCAGCCAAAGGCTCACCCGTCGCGCCCGTGAGGCGAGCCAGGTGGCGTAGGCGGCGATCAGCACGAGCACGACGGCGAGAACGATGCCCGTCGCCCTGGTCGGCAGCGCGAGCACCGGAAGCTGCACGAAGTCCGTCTCGGACGACAGCCGGAAGCTGCTCGTCCCTTCCCGTCCGAACACGCCGAAGAGCACGATCGAGAGCAGCGCGAAGATGCCGAGAGCGATGGGGCTCTTCCAGCTCTTCACGACCGCGGTCGCGAGCACGATCTTCGATGCCGGACTCGAGGATGGGGTGGCGATGTTGCCGGACACCGTCGTCACTTGGTCACCACCGCCTTCTTTCCTGAGACCTTCGCCGGTGCGACCCGCGGAGTCGCCGAGGGCGACGGGAGCCTGAACACCGCCCGCACCAGCGGCGGCGCCGCGATGAACAGCACGATGAGGGATTGCACAACCAGCACGATGTCGATCGGCACGTTCTGGGAGGCCTGCATGGTGAATCCGCCCGCCTTGAACGCTCCGAACAGGATGCCGGCCACGAACACACCCCACGGTCTCGAACGGCCGAGCAGGGCGACCGTGATGGCGTCGAATCCGATTCCCGCGTCGATGCCCGACCCGAACCCGGAGGTGATCGACGCCTGCACCTGGTTGGCCCCGGCCAGACCGACGAGACCACCCGAGATGAGCATCGCGTACACGTACATGTTCTTCACGTTGATGCCGGCGGTCAGGGCCGCGTGCGGGTTCTCGCCGATGGCGCGGAACTTGAATCCGAGGCTCGACCGGGAGAGCAGGTACCAGACCCAGATCGTCGCGAGGATCACCAGGATGAAGCCGAGCGTGAGGTTGTACGAGGGCCCGAGGAGATGCGGGAACACCGCCGTCGGTTTCATCGCGGGCGACTTGGGGTTGCTCGAGCCCGGCGCCTGCAGCAGACCCGGGGTGCGGAGCATGTAGGCGATCAGGTAGAACGCCACGTAGTTGAGCATGATCGTGACGATCACCTCGTGGGCTCCGGTGCGCGCCTTGAGCAGGCCCACGATGCCGCCCCAGAGGGCGCCCCCGACGATTCCGGCGACCAGGGCCACGACGAGGTGCACGCCCCAGGGCAGGTCGAACGAGAACCCGACCCAGCCCGCGGCGGCGGCGGCGATGAGCATCTGCCCCCGGCCTCCGATGTTGAACAGGCCGACTCGGAAGGCGAGCGCGACACCGAGGCCCGCCGCGATGAGCGGGGTGGCGAAGGTGAGCGTCTCGGTGAACGGCTTGATTCCGGCGGCGAAGGTCGGGCGGCCGAAGTTGTAGATCGAGCCCTGGAAGAGGGCTGTGTATGCCCCGCTCACGGCCGTCCAGATGGCATTGATCGTGTCGAGGGGGCGGCCGAAGAAGTAGGCGGATGCCGCTCGCACTCCCGGGTCGGTGATGGCGATGAGCACCGCGCCGGCCACGAGGGCGAGCACCACGGCGAGCACCGAGATGAGGGCGTTGCCGGAGGCGATCTCTCGCAGCACTCCCGAAAAACGGGACGGCTGCTCGGCCGCGGGGGCCGGACGCTCCCCCTGGGCCTGGACCGGCGTTGGCACCTGGCCCTGGGTGGGAATCTGCGAGTCGCTCACGCGGCCACCTCCGGGGTTGAGGGCAGTTCGCCGGCCATCATGAGGCCGAGCACGCTGCGCGGGGTCGTTCCGGGGACGATGCCGACGATGCCTCCGCGGTACATGACCGCGATGCGGTCGGCGAGCGCGACCACCTCGTCGAGTTCGGTGGAGACGACCACCACGGGGGTGCCGGCATCCCTGGTGGCGATGATGCGCGTGTGTACGAATTCGATCGAACCGACGTCGAGGCCACGGGTCGGCTGCGCGGCGACGAACAGCCGCAGGCTCCTCGACAGTTCGCGAGCCAGCACCACCTTCTGCTGGTTGCCGCCGGAGAGCTTGCCGGCGTGCGTGCCGATGCCCTGCGCGCGGATATCGAATTCGACGATCGTCTTCTCGGCGAATTCGGCGAGCGCGCCCAACTGCAGGGTGCCCGCCTTCACGAATGGCTCGCCGTCCGCGCGGTCGAGCATGAGGTTCTCGGCGATGGTGAATTCTGCGATCAGGCCGTCTTCCGACCGGTCCTCCGGCACGAAGCCGACACCGGAATCCAGAATCGTGCGCACGCTCTCCTTTCGCAGCTCGTTGCCGTCGAGCATGATCGACCCGGTGACACGCGGCTGGAGGCCCATGATGGCCTCGGTGAGCTCGGTCTGTCCGTTGCCCTGCACGCCCGCGATGGCGAGGATCTCGCCGGCGTGCACCTCGAAGCTCACGTTGTTGACCACGAGCTGGCCGCGGTGGTCGATCACCGAGAGGTTGGTCACGACGAGGTCCGCGTTCCCCGGCTTGGCCGGGTCCTTGTGCACGGTGAGTTCAACGGCGCGACCCACCATGAGGGAGGCGAGTTCGGTGTTCGTCGCGGTGGGGCTGGCCTCGCCGACGACCTTGCCGAGCCGGATCACGGTGATGCGGTCGGCGACCTCGCGCACCTCGCGCAGCTTGTGGGTGATGAACACGATGGAGGTGCCCGCCTCCTTGAGCTGGCGCATGATCACCATGAGCTCGTCCGTCTCCTGCGGCGTGAGCACGGCAGTGGGCTCGTCGAACACGAGAACCTTTGCGTCCCGGGACAGCGCCTTGATGATCTCGACGCGCTGTTGCACCCCCACGGGGAGGTCGTCGACGAGGGCATCCGGATCGATGTCGAAACCGAACCGGCTCGAGATGGCGCGCACCCGCTCGCGCGCGGCGGCGATGTCCAGCCGCCCGCCAGCCTTGGTCTTCTCGTGGCCGAGCATCACGTTCTCCGCGACGGTGAACACTGGGATCAGCATGAAGTGCTGGTGGACCATGCCGATGCCGGCGGCCATCGCGTCGCCGGGGCCCGCAAAGTGCTGGACGACGTCGTCCAGCAGGATCTCGCCGCCGTCGGCCTGGTACAGGCCGTACAGCACGTTCATCAGGGTGGACTTGCCCGCCCCGTTTTCTCCGAGCAGGCAGTGGATTTCGCCGGGTTCCACCGTGAGGTCGATGTGGTCGTTTGCGACCAGGGCACCAAACGTCTTGGTGATGCCCCGCAGTTCGAGCTTCATGTTTCCCAATCTATCCGGCCCGACAGCGCGCCTCGATCTGCAGCGCGTCACCGTGTCCGGTCTCAGAAAATCGGGGGGACCAGCGACGCTGGTCCCCCCGACCGTTGGAACTGTGTGGGCTAGTTGCCGGACAGGTACGACTTGACCGTGATCTTGCCGCTGATGATGTCGGCCTTGATCGTGTCGAGCTCGCCCTTCAGCTTCGGGTCGACCTTCGACGCGAAGTCGTGGAACGGGGCGATTCCCACTCCGTCGTTCTTGAGGTTGCCCACGTAGGCCACGTTGTCGAAGGTGCCCTTGGCCTGCTTGGAGCTGGCCTTCACGACGGCCTCGGTGGCCGGCTTGATGCCCTTGAGCACCGAGGTGAGGTAGAGCTTGTCGTAGGTGGGGAAGGTGTTGAACACGTCGGCGTCAGCACCCAGCAGGGCGATGTCCTTGCCCGAGTCGGTGATGGCCGCGCCCGCGCTCTGGAAGATGGGTCCACCGACCGGGAAGATCACGTCCGCACCCTGGTCGATGAGGTTCTTCGCCGTGCTCTTGGCCGTGTCGTTCGCCGCGAATCCGCCGGTGAACGAACCCTTCTGCGAGGCGACGTCCCAGCCGACGACCTTCACGCTCTTGCTCTTCTGCTTGTTGTAGTAGTCGACGCCGTCGGCGAAGCCGTCCATGAAGATGGTGACGGTGGGGAACTGCATGCCGCCGAAGGTGCCGACGATTCCCGACTTGCTGTAGCTCGCCGAGGCGTAGCCGGCGAGGAAGGCGGCCTGGGCCGTGTCGAAGACGATGGGCTTGATGTTCGGCTCGTCGACCTTGCCGTCGAAGTTGGCGTCCGCCGCGTCGTCGATGATGGCGAACTGGATGTCGGGGTTGGCCTTCGCAGCGGCGAGCGACGCCGCGGAGAGGTTGAAGCCGACGGTGATGATGAGGTTGCAGTTGGCGGCGACGAGGCTGTCGATGTTCGGCGCGTAGTCGGTGTCGGCGTTCGACTCGACGTGCTTCTCCTTGGCGCCGATGGCCTTGGCCCCGGCCTGCAGCCCCTCGAGGCCCAGCTGGTTGAACGACTTGTCGTCGAATCCGCCCGAGTCGGAGACCATGCAGGGGAGGTATTTCGAGGCCGCGGCCGTGGTCTTCGTGGCGTCGGGTGCTGCTGCGCATCCGGCGAGCACTGCTGCGATTCCGGCCATGGCCAGACCGCTCAGCACGGCCTTTCGTGAGGTGATTCTCAAGGTGTCCTCCAAGGTGCTGCCCCGGCACGGTTGCGGGGGCCGTAGTGGTGTACAGGTTACCGAATGTTACGTGCCGCACCGGGGGGTATTTGTACCCGGTTAGCCAATGGTTACAAAGGTGCGATGGTCGCGAAATGTTGCAGAAATAATCACCGGAAACCCCGGCCAAACGGGGGGTATGGGCTAAAGCACGTCGCTGCGGCCGGAGAGCTTGAGCGCATCGACCACTGCCTTCACACGTTGTGCATTTGCACTCGTCGTGACTAGTAGCGCGTCCGGGGTGTCGACGACCACAATGTCGGTGACTCCGATGAGCGAGATGAGGCGCCCGGTCTGGCTGATCACGATGCCGGTGGACGCGTCGGCGAGCACGCGCGCGTTCTCGCCGAGGATCGCCAGATCCGACTTTCGTCCCCCGGAATGCAGTTTCGCGATAGCCGCGAAATCGCCGACGTCGTCCCAGTCGAACTCGCCCGGGATCACGGCGAGCCGCCCGGCCTTCGCCGCCGGCTCGGCCACGGTGTAGTCGATCGCGATCTTGGGCAGGCCCGGCCAGACCCGATCGACGACCGCTCCGCGCCGCGGGGTGTCCCACGCCTCGGCGAGCTCGGTGAGTCCCGCGAGCAGCTCCGGCTCGGTCTCGCCGAGTTGTTTGAGAAGCACGTCGGCGCGGGAGATGAACATGCCGCCGTTCCAGAGGTAGTCGCCGCCGTCGACGTAGCCCTGGGCGGTGGCGAGGTCGGGCTTCTCCACGAACGAGTCCACCATCACGGCGCTCGGCGCCGCCGGGATGTCGAGCCTCGGCCCGCAGTGGATGTAGCCGAAGCCGATCGCCGGCTCGGTGGGCGTGATGCCGATGGTGGCGATGTAGCCGGCATCCGCCGCCGCCACCGCCTCGACGACCGCGCGCCGGAAGCCGCGGATGTCGGCGATGACGTGGTCGGCGGCGAACGACCCGATGATCACATCCGGCTCCCGTCGCACCAGGATCGCCGCGGCGAGCCCGATCGCCGCCGAAGAGTCCTTGGGCTCGCTCTCGAGCACGACGTTGGCATCCGTCAGCTGGGGCAGTTGGCCCTCGACGGCGGCGCGGTGTGCGCGGCCGGTGACGACCATGATGCGGTCGGGGCCGGAGAGCGGGGCGAGACGGTCCCAGGTGGCGCGGAGCAGCGTGCTGCCCGAGCCGGTGAGGTCATGCAGGAACTTGGGAGCATCGGCGCGAGAGAGCGGCCAGAGCCGCGATCCGATTCCGCCGGCCGGGATCACGCTATAGAAACGCTCGAGGAAGTCCTGTTGCTCAGCCATGCGCTCAACCATAGACGCTCCCGGATATCTCGATCTCGAGATATTTAGGCAAGCCTTGGCAGACGACGGTTTCGAGCGGGAATAGACTGGAATCCGTTCGCCTCGCGAACAGTCACCCGCCCCGACGCCGGGGCGGACACCACTCGTCAAGGAGGGTTGCTCGTGCCAGAGAAGTCGGCGGGGGCCCTGGCCGCTTCCAGGCCAGAAAAGAAGTATCCACTACCCAAGATCTCGGCGCCACGCGCTCCCCGGGGAACCCTGTACCGGGGTCGAGAGGGAATGTGGTCGTGGGTGCTGCACCGCATCACCGGTGTCTCGATCTTCTTCTTCCTGCTCGTTCACATCCTCGACACGTCGCTCGTGCGGGTGAGCCCCGAGGCGTACAACGCGGTCATCAACTCGTACAAGACGCCCATCATGGGGCTCGGCGAGACCGCGCTCGTCGTCGCCATCGGATTCCACGCCCTCAACGGGTTGCGCATCATCCTGATCGACTTCTGGAGTGTGGGCGCCAAGCACCAGCGCCTCATGTTCTGGATCGTGGTCGTGGTCTGGGTGCTGCTGCTGATCGGATTCGTGCCCAGACAGTTCATGCACATCTTTGGAGGTGCGTGATCATGAGCGCGACCATCGAAACACCCCGAGCCCCCCAGCCGGTGCGCCGCCAACGCCGCTTCAACCTCGAGAAGTGGGGCTGGATCTACATGCGGGCGAGCGGCGTCGTGCTCGTGGTGCTGATCTTCGGCCACCTCTTCGTCAACCTCTTCGCGGGCGAGGGCGTCAAGGCCATCGACTTCGCCTTCGTGGGAGGCAAGCTCTCCCAGCCGTTCTGGCAGATCTGGGACACCCTGCTGCTCTGGCTCGCACTGATTCACGGCGCGAACGGCATGCGCACCATCGTGAACGACTATGCGAGCAACCGTCTCCTCCGTGTCATTTTCAAGGGCGCGCTCATCGCGTCCGCCGTCGTACTACTCGTGCTGGGAACCCTCGTGATCTACACCTTTGACCCCTGTCCCGCCGGCTCGCCAGCCGACCTCCTGCCGTCCTTCTGCCCGGCCGGCTAGGGCATCGCGCAATGGGTGAAGACGCGGAAGGCACCTCCTCGATCATCGACGGAGTGCACCACCACCAGTTCGACATCGTGATCGTGGGGGCGGGAGGCGCTGGCATGCGCGCCGCCATCGAGGCGGGTCCGCACGCGCGCACCGCGGTGATCTCCAAGCTCTACCCCACCCGGTCGCACACCGGAGCGGCGCAGGGCGGCATGGCCGCCGCGCTCGCGAATGTGGAAGAAGACAACTGGGAGTGGCACACCTACGACACCGTCAAGGGCGGCGACTACCTCGTCGACCAGGACGCGGCCGAGATCCTCGCGAAGGAGGCCATCGACGCGGTCATCGACCTCGAGAACATGGGCCTGCCCTTCAACCGCACGCCCGAGGGCAAGATCGACCAGCGCCGCTTCGGCGGCCACACGCGTGAGCACGGCAAGGCGCCCGTGCGCCGCGCCTGCTACGCGGCAGACCGCACCGGCCACATGATCCTGCAGACGCTGTTCCAGAACTGCGTGCGTCTCGGCATCAACTTCTTCAACGAGTTCTACGTGCTCGACATGGTGATGACCGAGGTAACCGACTCCTTCGGCGTCACCACGGAGCAGCCATCCGGCGTCGTCGCGTACGAGCTCGCCACCGGCGACCTGCACGTGTTCCAGGCGAAGGCCATCATCTTCGCGACCGGTGGATTCGGCAAGATCTTCAAGACCACCTCGAACGCGCACACCCTCACCGGTGACGGCGTCGGCATCATCTGGCGCAAGGGGCTGCCGCTCGAGGACATGGAGTTCTTCCAGTTCCACCCGACCGGACTTGCCGGGCTCGGCATCCTGCTCTCCGAGGCGGCACGCGGCGAGGGCGCCATCCTGCGCAACGCCACGGGCGAGCGCTTCATGGAGCGCTACACGCCGACGCTCAAGGACCTCGCCCCGCGCGACATCGTCGCCCGGTCGATGGCCACCGAGATCCGCGAGGGCAGGGGCGCCGGTCCGGACAAGGGCTACCTCTACCTCGATATCATGCACCTCGAGCCGGCGGTGATCGACGAGAAGCTGCCGGACATCACGGAATTCGCCCGCACCTACCTCGGCGTCGAGCCGTACACCGAACCCGTGCCGGTGCTGCCGACGGCGCACTACGCGATGGGCGGCATCCCGACCACCAACAACGCCGAGGTTCTGCGCAGCAACACCGAGGTTGTTCCCGGCCTCTACGCCGCGGGCGAGTGCGCCTGCGTGAGCGTGCACGGCTCCAACCGGCTCGGCACCAACTCGCTGCTCGACATCAACGTCTTCGGCAAGCGGGCGGGCAAGAACGCGGTCGAGTACGTGAAGACGGCGGACTTCGTTCCGCTGCCGGACGACCCGGCGGCCGGCGTGCGCAAGATCCTCGACATGGTGCGCAGCGGAGACGGCTCCGAGCGGATCGCGGTGATCCGCAAGGAGTTGCAGGACTCGATGGACCGCAACGCGCAGATCTTCCGCACCGACGAATCGCTCAAGGAAGTCACCGAGCTCATCGAGACGCTGCGGGCGCGTTACAAGAACATCGCCCTGCAGGACAAGGGCAAGCGGTTCAACACCGACCTGCTCGAGGCCGTGGAGCTCGGCTTCCTGCTCGACCTCGCCGAGGTGCTGGTGTACTCCGCCAGGGCTCGCAAGGAGAGCCGGGGCGGCCACATGCGGGAGGACTACCCGGAGCGCGACGACAAGAACTTCCTCGTGCACACGATGGCCTACCTCACCGGCGACCCGGAGTCCGCGGACGCCGGGGAACACATCCGCCTCGACTGGAAGCCCGTCGTGATCACGAATTACCCGCCAATGGAGAGAAAGTACTAATGAGCACAGCGGTCCTGGACAACTCCCCGAGCGTCCCCGAGGTCATCCCGACCTTCACGGCGACCCTCATCATCCGCCGGTTCGACCCCGAGGTGGATGACGAGCCGCGCTGGCAGGACTTCGACGTGGAGATGCGCGGCACCGACCGCATCCTCGACGCCCTCCACAAGATCAAGTGGGAGCAGGACGGATCGCTCACCTTCCGTCGCTCCTGCGCGCACGGCGTGTGCGGGTCGGATGCGATGCGCATCAACGGCCGCAACCGCCTCGCCTGCAAGACCCTGATCAAGGACCTCGACATCTCGAAGCCGATCTACGTCGAGGCGATCAAGGGCCTGCCGCTCGAGAAGGACCTGATCGTGAACATGGATCCCTTCTTCGAGAGCTTCAAGGCGGTGCAGCCGTTCCTCATCGCCTCGTCCAAGCCCGACAAGGAGCGCCTGCAGAGCCCGGTGGAGCGTGCCCGCTTCGACGACACCACCAAGTGCATCCTGTGCGCGGCGTGCACCTCGAGCTGCCCGGTCTTCTGGACCGACGGCCAGTACTTCGGGCCGGCCGCGATCGTGAACGCCCACCGGTTCATCTTCGACTCGCGCGACGAGGGATCAGAGGTGCGCCTCGACATCCTCAACGACCAGGAGGGCGTGTGGCGCTGCCGCACCACCTTCAACTGCACCGAGGCCTGCCCCCGCGGCATCCAGGTGACCCAGGCCATCGCCGAGGTTAAGGCGGCGGTGCTGCGCGGCAAGCCGTAGGCACCTCACTGCCTGCTGTTCCCGACTTCTGCGGCCCGTACGGCCCCTGAGCCGGCTCCTGTCTTCCCTGCGGCGTGCATAACTCCTGCAAATCGCGCCGCTCCTCGCAGCAAACCCCGGGGAATATGGGCCATTTCGTGCTGCTCCGGCAAAATTGCCGGAGTTGTGCGCGGAGTCGGTGAGCGTTCCGCGCGTGGGCCGGGCTGCGCATCGAGGCTCGGCGGCTCGGCGCGCGCGGCGCCTTTTCGTCCTCGCCCCGTGCCCGCCCGTCGTCGCCACGTGCCCGCTCGCCCTCGCCCCTGCCCGCCCGTCGTCGCCCCGTGCGCGCCCGTCCTCGCGCCGTGCCCGCCACGTGCATAACTCCTGCAATTCGTGTCGCCACGCCCCGCTGCCACCGACGAAACGGGCGCGATTTCGCCGCTGTGGAAAAACTGCCGGAGTTATGAACACGGCGGGTGAGCCCTGCCTGAGGCGCACGCACACCCCAGAGCAGAGCAGAGCAGAGC
The DNA here is from genome assembly GCF_043726815.1 of Lacisediminihabitans sp. NCBI lineage: Bacteria > Bacillati > Actinomycetota > Actinomycetes > Micrococcales > Microbacteriaceae > Lacisediminihabitans > Lacisediminihabitans sp. The sequence goes on along the minus strand of NZ_JAYSJZ010000058.1, from coordinate 98,143 downwards.
AGCGCAGAGACAGAGCGGCGAAAACACCGAGCAGCGCGCCGTGCAGCACAGCGGCCGCGCGGCGGCCGGCAAGAGCCCTGCTCAGGCGGATGCGGCGGCGCGCGCCTCCGCGGCCGTGCGGGCAGCGAGGGCCCTTGTCGCGCGCTCCCCGGCCTCCGCGAGCGTGACCGTGCGGAGCTCCGCCCGCACGTCGGCGAGCGCCGCCGGAGTCATCGAGAGGCTCGTCACGCCCAGGCCCACGAGCACCACGGCGAGCTGCGGGTCCGCCGCCGCCTCGCCGCAGACACCCACCGACTTGCCCGCGGCGGCACCGGCGTCGCCGAGGAGCTTCACCAGGCGCAGCACGGCCGGATGCCACGGGTCCTGGAACTGCGCGACGGAGCCGAGCATCCGGTCGGCGGCAAGGGTGTACTGGGTGAGGTCGTTGGTGCCGATGCTCACGAAGTCCGCGACGGCGAGCACCTGGTCGGCCAGCACCGCGAGGGACGGCACCTCGGCCATCACCCCCACGGTTGTGAGGCCCAGCTCCCGGCAAAGGGACACGAAGTACTCGGTCTCCTCGGAGTCGGACACCATCGGCGCCATCACCCACAGCTCCGCGGCGGTCTCCGCGGCGGCGAGGGCGAGCGCGGTGAGCTGGTCGCGCAGGATCGACTCGCTCGCACGCAGGGCGCGAATGCCCCGCAGGCCCAGGGCTGGGTTCTCCTCGTGGGCGTCGTTGAGGAAGCTCAGCGGCTTGTCGGCCCCGGCGTCGAGGGCGCGGACCACCACCTTCTTGCCCGGGAACTGCGCGAGAAGCAGTTCATACTGCGCGCGCTGCTCGTCGACCGACGGCGCGGTCTTCGCGTCGAGGAAGAGGAACTCGGTGCGGAACAGTCCGACCCCCTCCGCGCCGAGCGCGATCGCGGCCGCGGCATCGTCCGGAGAGCCGAGATTCGCCAGCAACGAGATGGCCGTGCCGTCGGCGAGCGCCCCCGGAGTGATCGGCGCCGCAACCACGGCGGCCCGCTCGGCGATGGTCGCCCGGGCACGCTCGAGGTCCTCCTCGGTCGGAGCCACCCGCACGAGGCCGGCCCCGGCATCCACGATCACCAGGGTGCCGTCGGCCAAGTCGAGCGCCCCGGCCACGCCCACGATTGCCGGGATCGACTTCGCCCTTGCCAAGATGGCCGTGTGACTCGTGGGGCCGCCGTCCCGAGTGACGAGTCCGAGAACCTTGCCGAGGTCGAGCAGGGCGGTGTCGGCCGGGGCGAGGTCGTGGGCGACCAGCACGAACGGCGTGTCCGAGCTGGGGACGCCGGGGGCCGGCACCCCGCGCAGGTGGGCGATGATGCGCCGGGAGACATCGGCGAGGTCGGTGGCGCGCTCCGCCATGAGGCCGCCCATGCCGGTGAGGATGTCCTGGAACGCCCCGAACGCCTCGAATACCGCGCGTTCGCCGGTCTTGCCCGCATCGATGCGGGACTGGATGTCGTCGACGAGCGAGGGATCCTGCGCCATCAGCGCGGCCGCCTCGAGCACGTCCCTGGCCGCACCGCCGGCCTTCTCGCCCCGCGATTGCAGCTCGACGGCGACCGCTGCCAGGGCTTCGGACACCGCCGAGAACTCCGCGCTGGCGTCGCCCGCGCGCGTCAGGTCGGCCGGTTCCGGCAGCGGATCCGGCATCCTCACAATCGGGCCGACCGCGACTCCCCGTCCCACGCCGATGCCGTGCAAATCCATGGGTGTCCTCCCTCGAGTCCGCTGTGTGCGCCACTCTACCGGGCCGCTGGATAGGCTGGAGCGAGTGGAGAGGGGACCCATGGTTGCGGAAGTGAAGCGCCTGTACGCGCGCATTCAGAGCCTCATTGTTCGGGTGCAGCGCCTGCGCGTGGCACGCGTGTTCGTGCACTACTCGGAGAAGAACGGCCCGATTCTCGCGGCCGGGCTGAGCCTCACCGCCCTGTACAGCGTGTTCGCCGGCCTGTACGTGGGATTCACCATCTTCGGCCTCTACATCGAGGCGGACCCGCAGTTGCGGGATGCGGTGGTGAACACCGTTTCGACGTCAGTGCCCGGACTCATCGACACCGGGGACGGCACCGGTGGGGCCATCAACATCAACGACCTCTTCACCTCCAGCACCCTCACCTGGAGCGGAGTCATCGCCCTCGTGGCCCTCCTCTTCACCACCCTCGGCTGGTTCGGCGCCGCCCGGGCCTCGGTGCGCACGGTGTTCGACCTGCCGCCGGACAAGACCTTCTTTCTGCTGCTGAAGCTCCGGGACCTGGGCCTCGTGGTCGGATTCGGCGCCGTCACCGTGCTGTCGGCGGCGATCTCGGTGTTCAGCACGAGTGCGCTCAGCTTTCTGCTCGACCTCATCGGAATCGACGGGCAGTCCGCCTTTGCGGACGCGGTGGCCCGCGTGATCGGTCTGACGGTGGTGCTCGTGATCGACACCGCGGTGCTCGCCACCCTGTTCAGGGTGCTTGCCGGCCAGCGGTTGCCCGCGCGGAGGCTGCTCAGCGGGTCGGTGCTCGGGGCGCTCGCCCTCGGCATCCTCAAGGTGCTCGGGGCCACCATCATCGGCGGCGCCGGGCGCAATCCGCTGCTCGCCTCCTTCGCCGTGATCCTCGGGCTGCTGATCTGGTTCGGCCTCGTCTGCCAGGTTCTTCTCATCTCCGCCACCTGGATCGCCGTCGACATGGCGGACCACGGCGAAGACGCCTCGACGTTCTCCAGACGGGGCGGGGTGCGGGTGCCGCCGCGCCCGCTCCGCGCCCGCCGGGCCCGGGCTGTCGGTCGCGCTCGCTAAACTTTCGGATATGCCTACCCCCCTGAGAATCGCCACGGTCAACGTCAACGGGGTGCGAGCGGCCTACCGCAAGGGCATGGGCGACTGGCTCGACGGCCGCGGCGTCGACATCCTCGCCCTGCAGGAGGTGCGCGCCGCCACCGAAGACCTCGAGGGTCTCCTCGGGCCGGAGTGGAACATCCTGCACGACGCGGCCACCGCCAAGGGTCGCGCCGGAGTGGCGCTGGCCAGCCGCGGCTCGGCCGAGATCCACCGCGTGGACCTCGGGGACGAGAAGTTCGACAGCGCCGGTCGCTGGCTCGAGGCGGACTACCGGGTCGGAGACGCCGTCGTCACCGTGGTGAGCACCTACGTGCACTCCGGCGACGCCGATACCCCGGCGAAGATGATCGAGAAGTACAAGTTCCTCGACGCGATGTCCCGCCGTCTTCCCGAGCTCTCGGCGCACACGCCGTACGCCGTCGTGGTCGGGGACCTCAATGTCGGTCACCGCGAACTGGACATCAAGAACTGGCGGGGCAACCGCAAGAGCGCCGGATTCCTGCTCAAGGAGCGGGCCTACTTCGACAAGTTCTTCGGACCGGCCGGCAAGAACGTGGCCTGCGTCGACGGCAAGACCCGTCGCGGGCTCGGCTGGGTGGATGTCGGCCGCACGTGGGCGGGCGAGGTCGACGGCCCGTACACCTGGTGGTCCCAGCGCGGGCAGGCCTTCGACACCGACACCGGCTGGCGACTGGACTATCAGATGGCCTCCCCCGCGCTCGCGGCGACCGTCACCGACTACTCGGTGGATCGGGCGTCGGCGTGGGACACCCGATGGTCGGACCACGCTCCGGTTGTCGTCGACTATCTCGTGTAGTTTTTCGCCAAGCTACTCGGGGGTCGCGGCGAACGGTTGTGCCGGCTCCGCCCATAGAGGCCCGCCACGCCCCCGCCGCCACAACCGTTCGCCGCGACTTCCGTGCTGCGACTTTGCGACTTCGTCGCTCGTCGGATCCTTCGGCCACTACGGCTTCATCGGGAGCACCTCGTTTCGCGCGTTGCTCCCTCAAACTGAAAGACTGGACCCATGAGTTCTAAGCCCCGCCTGTTCTCCGGCATGCAGCCGTCCGCCGAGTCGCTCCACATCGGCAACTACATCGGCGCGCTGCTGCAGTGGAAGGAACTCCAGAACACCCACGACGCGATCTTCAGCATCGTCGACCTGCACGCGATCACCGTCGCCCAGGACCCGGCCGCCCTGCGCGAGAACACCCGGCGCACCGCGGCGCAGTACATCGCCGCGGGAATCGACCCCGAGGTGTCCACCCTCTTCGTGCAGTCGCACGTGGCCGCGCATCCGCAGCTCGCCTGGATCCTCAACACGATCACCGGCTTCGGCGAGGCCAGCCGCATGACGCAGTTCAAGGACAAGGCCGCGAAGCAGGGGACGGATGCCGCCTCGGTCGGGCTGTTCGCCTACCCCACGCTCATGGCCGCCGACATCCTGCTCTACAACGCCGTCGCCGTGCCGGTCGGCGACGACCAGAAGCAGCACGTGGAGCTCACCCGCGACCTCGCCAACCGTTTCAACACGCGCTTCGGGCCCACCTTCGCGATGCCGGAGCCGCTCATCCTCAAGCAGACCGCGCGCATCTACGACCTACAGAACCCGACGTCCAAGATGAGCAAGTCGGCCGAGTCCCCCGTTGGAGTGGTGTGGCTGCTCGACGAGCCGTCGGTCACCGCGAAGAAGATCAAGTCCGCCGTGACGGATGCCGGTCGCGAGGTCGTCTACGACGTCGCCGAGAAGCCGGGGGTCTCGAACCTGCTGACCGTGTTCTCCGTGCTGTCCGGGCGTCCGATCGAGTCGCTCGAGTCGGAGTACGCCGGTCGCGGCTACGGCGACTTCAAGAAGGACCTCGCCGACGTGGTGGTCGAGACCTTCGCCCCGATCCGCACCCGTGCCCTCGAGCTCCTGGCCGATCCCGCCGAGCTCGACCGGGTGCTGGCCGGCAACGCCGACCGGGCGGCGGAGATCGCCGACGCCACCCTCGCGACGGTGTACGACCGCGTCGGGCTGCTGCCGAGGCGGTGACGGTGCTCACCCCGGTGATCCAATCCGAACGGCTGGTGCTCGACTCCGTGCTGCCGAGCGATGCCGCCGCGGTCTTCGAGTACTGCCAGGACGCCGACCTGCAACGCTTCGTGCCGGTGCCGGCTCCGTACCTCCTCAGCGATGCCGAGGGCTACGTCACTGACTACGCCGGTGCCGCCGCGGCGTCCGACACGGACATCCTCTGGGCGATTCGAGTGGATGGCCTCTTCGCCGGCGTGATCGAGCTGCGGCTCGAACCGGTGCACTCGGCCACCGTCGGCTTCTGGCTCGGCACGCCGTGGCGGGGGCAGGGCATCATGTCCGAGGCGCTGCAGACCGTGTCGGAGTACGGCTTCGAGCCCGACGGACTCGGACTCGAGCGTCTGCACTGGGAGTCCGTGGTGGACAACATAGGGTCGGCCATCGTGGCCTGGCGGGCCGGATTCCACTTCGAGGGCACCATGCGGGGATCCCTCGTGCATCGCGGGGAACGGCTGGACTCCTGGCAGGCGAGCCTCCTGCGCGGCGACTCGCGGATCCCGGTGGACGGCTGGCCTCTGTGACGCTTCCCCCCGTGGTGCTCTTCGACCTCGACGACACGCTCTTCGCCCACCGGCGGGCCGTCGGACTCGGGGTGACGGCGCACCGCCGGGCGATCGGCACTCCTCTCGCCGAGGCCGACGACGACGCCGAACTCGCGCGCTGGCACGACCTCGAGGAGCACCACTACGCGCGCTACCTCGCCGGAGAGCTCGACTTTCTCGAACAGCGCAGGCATCGGGCGCGCGATTTCGTCGAGCCGTACGGCCTCGATCTCGCGAGCGACCACGAGGCCGACCAGTGGTTCGACGACTACCTCGTGCAGTACCAGCTCGCCTGGACGCTGCACGACGACGCGCTTCCCTGCCTCGACGAACTCGATTCGCGGGGCGTCCGCATCGGCATCATCACCAACGGCGACCTGCGCTTCCAGCTGGCGAAGCTCGACCGGATGGGGCTCACGCTCCGGCTCGAACACGTGATCGCCTCCGGCGAGCTCGGGTACGCGAAGCCCGATCCGAGGATCTTCGAGCACGCCTGCGCGTTGTTCGGGGTCCAGCCGTCCGACGCCGCGTATGTCGGGGATCGGCTGGAGACGGATGCGATAGGCGCGGCCTCCGCCGGCCTCGCCGGGGTGTGGATCGACCGCCTGGGGGTGGCCACGGCGGAGGAGCTGGGCGCGGCAGCGGCATCCGGGGTGCGGGTCATCTCGAGTCTCGACGAATTGCACCGCTGACGGCCCTCGCCTCCGCCCTCCGGAGCGGAACCTGTGCGCGCTCGTCCCGCTGGGGCTGACCCTTCGTCGTCCTCCCCCGGTTTCATAACTCCTGCAATTTAGTGCCCGACGGGTCCACAAGGCTGGATTTCGAGGCTCACGCACGGAGTCTGCAGGAGTTATGCACGGTACGGGAGTTGGATTCTGCGTCGCGTCCGGGCTGCCGGACGCAAGCCAGGGATCCAACACTCTCCGTCGCGGGCAGCATCCCGCGCACACAACTCTTCAACGACGGACCGAAGTGGCGAAAACCGGGCATCGGCAGCCGAGCGAGCTGCCCCGAGGGTGACGAGAAACCTAGAGGAGCACCACGCGATGGTGGTTCCACGCCGCGAGCAGATTGAGCACGGCGTCGCGCACGTCAATTGGTGTGAACATTGTTCGGTGGTAGACCGGGCGCAGGCTCATGTAGCCCTGACGGGCGAGTTCCAGATCCCTGTCCCGGTCCCTGACGTGTAGCTCCCAACCATCATGAGCCAGCCGGCTGTCGGCTTCCAGGGCGAGAATCCCCTCGACAATAAGGTCTACCCGCCCCACCCGAGGAACGACCACCTGAAGTTCGCATTGCAGCCCTACGGAATGCATGATCAATCGCAGCACGCTCTCCTGACCGGCCTCGCTTCGTCCGTCGACCTGTCCGCGTAGCGTTTGACAGCGAAGCGGGGCGTTCGCGAATATCTCGGCTAAGTCGGCTTCGTCGATCAAGCGCTCATTCAGCGCATTGTCCAGCGACGCGATCGCGTGCCAGGGATGTTGACAGCGTAGGGACTGGGCGAGCGCATCGTTGAGGCCGATTGCAACCTCGCTTCCGCCCTCTGGTTCGAGAAGCGGACTCCAATGAAGTTCAACCCCATCCCGGTTCTGGTGGGTGAGAGTGGCGAATCGATTGCGCGGCGATCGCAGCCGCGAGGCATCCCGCCCGAGGTGAAGGTGCGCGAACGTGGTGTCGAACGCGAATACGCCGTAGTGGCTCAACGCCGAAACGCAGCCGAGCCGCCCGCCGATTCGGATGGCCTCCTGGATCGGCCGCGCGGTGTCCGGGAGCGCATAGCGATCTCGACGAATCCGCACCAGCCGTCTCGAGTTCACCGCCACCGTCAGATCGTGCCCGGTTGCTCCCGCGCCCATCAGCTCGTGTCGACTCGCCACCGTGAGACCAAGAAGGTCGAAAACCTGCTGCCACTCCATCTACGGCATTCTTGTCCGGACTGCGGACCGACAAGCCACCGAAATGCAATCTGTGGATGACGGCCGGGCTAATGAACGCGCTGCGCCCGTTGCGCCCGCCAGTCTCCCGTTCACAACTCCTGCAGTGCGTGTGCGCCAACGGTCACCGCGCCCGGAAACACGGGGGCAGAGAGTGCCAACGCCAAGAATTGCAGGAGTTATGACATATAGGCGTGGGAATGTCGAGAGCATGAAGTGCTCGCCCGCTAGTCATGCCCGTTGAGCACGTGGCAACGTGCCCAAGTTCACAACTCCTGCAATCGTCGCGGCGGCGATCGCGGTGCCCCGGAATCACACGGGCAGAGGGCGATCGCGCCACAAATTGCAGGAGTTATGCACGGGGCGGGAGGGGGTTGCGGGGCGGGAGCACGCGGGGCGGGAGGGGGTTGCGGGGCGGGAGCACGAGGGGCGGGGCGGGAGCACGCAGGGCGGGAGCACGAGGCGCGGCGGGGTGGAGCGGGATGGCCGAGCCGGACGGGAGCCGGGACGCCGGCGCCCGGCTCGGCGCACCGACCTAGTTGACGAGGGAGGAGTTGGGCGCGAGCTCGATGCCGTGCAGCGTCGACAGGGTGCGCCGAACGTGGGCCACCTCGGCGAGCCGCTCGTCCGCATCCCAGCCGAGCCGGGCGCCGACGACGGCCGCGAGCTCGTCCACAATCTGCGCGGTGACCGTGCCGAGGAACGCGATGTCGGTGCGTCGCAACAGCACGTCGTCGAGGTGCACTACGGACTCGTGGTCCACGAGGTAGTCGATCTCGGCCGTCGAGTACAGCGGGGTGCTGTCGAGGGTGCGGTCGTCCGAGCTCGAGATGGCCTCGATGACCTCGGCGGCACGCGTGCCGTAGCGCTCGAGCAGCTGCAGCACGCGCTCGCGCGGGAGGCCCGCGGCGTTGTCTGCGACCCAGGCGTCGCGGGCGGCATCCGTGGTCGGGAATCCCTTGCCGCCGCCGATCGCGAGCGAGGTTGTGGATGCCGAGCGTCGCTGGCCGAGGATCTCGAGCACCTCGTTGGTCAGGTGTTCGCCGAGGGCGCGGAACGTCGTCCACTTGCCGCCGACGAGACTCAGCAGCGCAGAGCCGCCGAGCGTCGACTTCTCGATGCGGTAGTCCCGCGACACGAAGCCGGGCGTCTCGTCGTCGTGGCGGGGAAGGGGACGGATGCCCGCGAAGCTGAAGACGATCTGCGAGCGGTCGACGGCGATGTCCGGGAACACGTGCGAGACGAGCTTGAAGAAGTAGTCGACGTCGTCCTCGGTGGTGAACATGGGGTCGCGGGGGTCCGCATCCGTGTCGGTGGTGCCGACGAGCACCCGGCCCTTGATCGGGTAGATGAGCACGATGCGGCCGTCCTCGTTCTCGAAGAAGAGCTCGCGGCCCTGGGTCGCCTCGAACAACTGCGGGTTGTCGAGCACGATGTGCGATCCCTTGGTGCTGCCCATGAACGTGGTCGGCTGCCCAAGGGCCTCGTTGGTGAGGTCGGTCCACGGCCCGGAGGTGTTGACCACGACGTCGGCCGTGAGAACGAATTCCTCGCCGCTCAGCCGGTCGCGCACGAGCACCCCGCCGTCGACGGCGCCCACCGCCTCCACGTAGTTGGCGCTGCGGGCGCTGTCCCCCGCCGCGTTGCCGTCGAGCACCACGTCGAGGCCGAGGCGCTCGGGGTTGACCATGGCGGCGTCGTAATAGGTGGCGGTGTACTTGAGGTTCTTGTTGAGCCCGGGCAGGGCTGCGAGGGACTTCGCCCGGCCGAGGAACTGGTGGCGGGGCACGCTGCCGCCGTCACGGGAGAAGGCGTCGTAGAGCACGAGGCCCACCTTGATCAACAGGGCGCCGCGCTCCTTGGGCGTGCCCTGCTTATGGGTGAGGAAGCGCAGCGGGGCGGAGGCGATGCCCGAGAACATGGAGAAGATCGGGATGGTGGTGCGCAGCGGCTTCACGTAGTGGGCGGCGGTCTTGAGCAGCCGGTTGCGCTCCTGCACGCCCTCGCGCACGAGCCGGAACTCGCCGTTCTCGAGGTAGCGGATGCCGCCGTGGATCATGTGGGACGAGGCGGCCGACGCGCCGGAGATGTAGTCCCCGCGCTCGATCAGGGTCACGTCCACGCCCTGCAGCGCGAGCTCCCTGAACGTGGCGACTCCGTTGATGCCTCCGCCGATCACGAGAACCTGCGACCGGGGATGCGCGGCGAGCGCGGCGACATCGCGGCGGGCCGGACGGCTGGCGTTTGGGACGTTTTCACTCATGGCTTCTTCGCTTTCTGCAGTGGGACGCTTCTGCTCTTTACCCATGGTGCAGTGGCGTGCAAGACTGTTCAAGCCAAATGAACGGATGTGCAGATGACGCAGGATGCCGGGCCTTCGCCCGCGAGGACCACCGACCGGGTGGCGGACGCCCTCCGCGCTGCCCACCTCTACTACATCCAGGACCTCACGATGGAGGCCATCGCCGGCGAGCTGCACATCTCGCGCTCCTCGGTGTCCCGCCTGATCAGTTTCGCCCGGGAATCCGGGCTTGTGGAGATCCGCATCCACTCCCCGCTCGACCAGGTGTCCCAGCTGCAGAACCAGCTGCACGATCGATTCGGCCTCACCGCCCACATCGTGCCGACGAGCGATGCGGCAACGGAGGTGGACCGGCTCGAGCGGGTGGCCCTCACGGCTGCACGGATTCTCACCGACTTCGTCGACTCCACCATGACCCTCGGGGTGGCCTGGGGCTCGACCATCGCCTCCGTCAGCCGGCACCTCACGCGCAAGCCCGTGCGTAACGTGCAGGTGGTGCAGCTCAATGGCGCGGGCAACGCGCACACCACAGGACTGGTCTACGCGAGCGAGATCATCGGCCGCTTCGGCGCGGCCTTCGGGGCGATGGTGCAGCAGTTTCCCGTGCCGGCCTTCTTCGACGACCCGGCCACCAAGGAGGCGCTCTGGCGCGAGCGCAGCACCGCTCGCGTGCTCGCCGTGCAGAAGCGGATGGACATCGCGCTGTTCGGCATCGGCTCGCCGAACGCGGACGTGCCGAGCCATGTCTACGCCGGAGGCTACCTCGATCGGGAGGACTACGACGCGCTCTCCCGCTCCGGGGTGGTGGGCGACATCGCCACTGTGTTCTTCCGCGGCGACGGGAGCTTCGACGACATCCCGCTCAACGCCCGCTCGAGCGGGCCGGGCCTGGACTCGCTCCGGGCCACGCCTCGACGCATCGGCGTGGTCTCCGGCCAGGCCAAGCTGCCGGCCATCCGCGGGGCCGTGGCCACCGGCGTGATCACCGACCTGGTGATCGACGAGGTCACCGCCGCCCAGCTCGCCGACATGGCCTGACCGGCCGCCCCGGGCCGACACATTCCGTAGCCCGCCCGGCGGGAATACTGCGCGCCCGGACAGGTTGACTAGACTCGTAACAGTAAGAACGTGCTCCGGGGTCGGTGAAAGTCCGAACCGGCGGTGATAGTCCGCGACCCGCGGTTTCTGGCCTGTGTAAGAGCAGGCGGGAGGCAGCGGTTGATTCGGTGAAACTCCGAGACCGACGGTAATGAGATCGCGAGATCTCTCAGTCCGGATGGAAGGAAGCACGCGCACGGGTTCGAGCCGTCTGTGGGCGGACCGGTGCGGGTCGATGCGTCGACCGCAAATCCCGGGGCCCGTCTCAACGCCACACCAGTGGCAGGGACAGAGGACCGGATGACCGAGGCAGCGATCGAGCAGGCCATGCGCCACGCCGTGTCGCTGTCCGCGCACGGACCGGCCTTCGGCGTGAACCCCCGGGTGGGCTGCGCGATCTACTCCGGCACCGCCGATGGTTCGCTCGGCGAGTTGATCGCCGAGGGCTGGCACCGCGGTGCCGGCACCCCGCACGCGGAGGTCGACGCGCTCTCCAAGCTCTCGGCAGAGCAGTCTCGAGGCGCGACCGCCGTGGTCACGCTCGAACCCTGCAACCATTTCGGCCACACGGGGCCCTGCAGCGAGGCCCTCATCGCGGCGGGGATCGGCCGGGTCGTCTACGCGGTCTCCGACCCCGGGCAGCACTCGGGCGGAGGCGCCGAGCGGCTGCGCCAGGCCGGCGTCACGGTGGAGGCCGGCATCCTCGTGGACGAGGTGGAGGAGGCGATGCGCGTCTGGCTCACCGCCGAGCGCCTGCGCCGTCCATTCGTCACGCTGAAGTGGGCCTCCAGCCTCGACGGCCGATCGGCCGCCGCCGACGGCACCAGCCAGTGGATCACCGGCACCGCTGCCCGCCAGCGGGTGCACGAGCAGCGCGAGCGCTCGGACGCGATCCTGGTCGGCACCGGCACGGTTCTCGCCGACGACCCCTCCCTCACCGCCCGCGGCGACGCCGGCGAGCTGATGCCCCACCAGCCGATCCCGGTCGTGGTGGGAGAGAGGGCGATTCCCGCCGACGCCAGGGTGCTCCGCCATCCGCAACCCGCGATCGTGACCGCGAGCCGCGACCTGCCCGGCATTCTCGCCGACCTCTTCGACCGCGGCATCCGCCATGCCTTCGTCGAGGGCGGCCCCACCCTCGCGAGCGCCTTCGTCGCATCCGGTCTGGTGGACGAGTACCTCGTCTACCTCGCGCCCGTGCTCCTCGGCGGGGACCGGCTCGCGACCGGCGACATCGGGGTCGCCACGATCGGCGAGGCCCGCCGTCTGCGCATCGACTCGGTAGAACGGCTCGGCGACGACCTGCTCGTTGTGGCCCGCCCCGTGACCTCGGCACATCCCCCCACCGGAAAGAAGAAGTGACCATGTTCACTGGAATCATCGAAGAGCTCGGCGAGGTCGTCGACTGGACCCGAACCGGGGATGCGGCGCGCCTCACCGTGCGCGGCCCGCTCGCGGTATCCGACGCCGGCCACGGAGACTCCATCTCGGTGAGCGGGGTCTGCCTCACCGTGGTCGACAAGGGCGACGACTGGTTCACCGCCGATGTGATGTCCGAGACGATCGCCATGAGCACCCTCGCGACGGTGGCCGCCGGTGCCCGGGTCAACCTCGAGCGGGCGGCCAGACTGGGCGACCGGCTCGGCGGCCACATCGTGCAGGGCCACATCGACGGCACCAGCGAACTGCTGGCCATCACCGAGGGCAGCGCCTGGCGGGTGCTGCGCTTCAGCCTCCACCCCGAGCTCGCCGCTCTCGTCGCGCGCAAGGGCTCGATCGCCATCGACGGCGTCTCGCTCACGGTGAGCGACGTCGGCGACGACTGGTTCGAGGTCTCGCTGATCCCGGAGACTCTCACCGCGACGACCCTCGGACTCAAGTCCGTCGGCGACTCCGTCAACATCGAAACCGACATCCTGGCCCGCCAGGTCGAGCGCATGCTCGACGTCACCACCAGCCTCACCAACCGAAGGAGCGGGTCATGAGCCTCGCCACAATCCCCCAGGCCCTCGACGCGTTGCGCGCCGGTCGGCCGGTCATCGTCGTGGACAACGAGAGCCGCGAGAACGAGGGAGACGTCGTGATCGCGGCGGAGCTCGCCAGCCAGGAGTGGATCGCCTGGATGGTGCGCGTCTCGTCCGGCTTCATCTGCGCGCCGATGACCAACGAGATCGCCGACCGCCTCGAGCTGCCGATGATGGTGGTGAACAACGAGGACCCGCGCGGCACCAACTACACGGTGTCGGTGGATGCCGCGGACCGCCTCAGCACCGGCATCAGCGCCGCCGACCGCGCCCACACCCTGCGCGTTCTCGCCAGCCTCGAGTCCACCCCGGCGAGCCTGCACCGGCCCGGCCACATCCTTCCCCTGCGCGCGGTCGACGGCGGCGTGCGTGAGCGAGACGGCCACACCGAGGCATCGGTGGACCTGCTCAAGCTCGCGGGCCTGATGCCCGTCGCGGCGATCTCCGAGATCGTGGCCGACGACGGCGAGATGATGCGCCTGCCGGGGCTCATCCAGCTCGGCGAGCGCGAGGGCGTGCTGGTCGTCACCATCGAGGCTCTCATCGCCCACCTCCAGGAGACGCACTGCGACACGAAGGTGCCCACGGCGGTGCCGATTCCCGAGACGTCGCGGGTGATCTTCGAGGTGGAGACCACCATCCCCACGGCCCAGGGCGAGTTCCGCTTTCGCGCCTACCGCGATCGCATGACCGGGGCCGACCACCTCGCGATCATCGCCGGCAACCCCACGAACGGCACGCTCATCCGGGTGCACTCCGAGTGCCTCACCGGCGAGGTGTTCGGGTCGCTCAAGTGCGAGTGCGGACCCCAGCTGGACTCGGCCCTCGAGCAGATCCAGTCGGAGGGCGGAGTGGTCATCTACATGCGCGGGCACGAGGGCCGCGGCATCGGGCTCATCAACAAGCTCAAGGCCTACCGCCTGCAGGAGGAGGGCCTCGACACCCTCGACGCCAACATCGCCCTGGGCTTCCCGGCAGACGGCCGCGACTACAGCGCGGCGGTGGCGATTCTCGAGGACCTCGGCATCTCCGAGGTGCGCGCGATCACCAACAACCCCGAGAAGCTGCGCCAGTTGCGCGAGCGCGGCATCACCGTGACCGAGCAGGTGCCGCTGGTCGTGGGAGTCGGCAGCTTCAACGAGCAATACCTCGAGGCCAAGCGCGACCGCATGGGCCACATCCTCCCCAACAACACCGAACTCGAGGGCGCGGCGCGAGCCCACAAGCGTCTTCTCGAAACCCCGAAAGGACACATCGCATGAGCGGCGACGGAGCACCAGAGATCAGCACAGACGGCACGGGACTCAAGGTCACGATCGTGGCCGGCCGGTGGCACGAGGTGATCACCGACGGCCTGCTCGCGGGAGCCAGGCGCGTGCTCGCGGCCTCCGGGGCCGAGGTGACCGAGGTGCGGGTGCCCGGCAGCTTCGAGCTGCCGGTGGTGAGCAAGGCGGCCCTCGACAACGGAGCGGATGCCGTGGTCGCCCTCGGCGTGATCATCCGGGGCGGAACACCGCACTTCGAGTACGTGTCTGACGCCGCCACGAGCGGCCTCACCCAGGTGACCGTGCTCACCGGCAAGCCGGTCGGCTTCGGTGTGCTCACCCTCGACGACGAGCAGCAGGGTCTCGACCGGGCCGGCCTCGAGGGGTCGAAGGAAGACAAGGGGGCCGAAGCCGCGGAGGCCGCCCTCGCGACGGCCGCCCTCATCCGCGACCTGAGAGGCTGATCGCTCGGTAGAGTGGCTCCGTGCTCAATCAATTCAAGCTGGCGATCGTCGTGGCCCTCGTGATCGCGATCGCCGCCGCGGTGGGCTTCGTGTACGTCGTCTTCGTGAACCCCAGCGCCATCGAGAGCATCGGGCGCGCGACCCTTGTCGGCACGATCCTTTAAGCTCGGCGACCCGCCCCGCACCGTCGTCTGGATCTCCGCGGTCCTCGCGGTGGGGCTCGCGGTGTTCTTCGCGGTGCAGCTGTTCTCGCGGCCCGTGTCCCTCGCGCCGATCGAGAAGATCGAGTTCAGCCAATATCAGGCCGTGCCGAACTTCTCCGACACCGTTCACGTCGTCTCCGACGAGAAGCGGATCGACGAGTTCCGGGCGCTCGTGCGACAGTACTCGATCGATGTGCGCAACTTCGACGACTCTCTCAACGACGACTGCACCGGTGGTTTGGCCACCAGCATCACCCTGCACTTCACGGATTCCACCTCCCACAAGCTGCAGATCTACGACTGCGGCAAGCCGGTGGCCGGCGGCACCTTCGTCTCGGATGCGACGGCACTCTTCGTCGGCTGGCGTGCCGCCGACAGCGCGCCCTGAGCACCGGCGCGGGGGTCAGGCGTTCCGCTAGAGTCCGGCGGCGGGGATCCCGCTCGTGCGCTGCCGACCTCCAGTTTCCGGCGGCGGGGAAAACGCGTCGCGGCGGGGGACACGCCTCCCTCCTCGGCGCGATTTGCCCGCCGTGACGGGCGGCATCCCCCGCCGTGACGCGAATTCTCCCGCCGGGCGCGACGGGAGGGAGGACGGATGCCGGATCCGCGGCCGATCAACCCCCGCCGCGAGGCATCAACTCCCGCCGGCACTCCCCCCGGCACCGCCGCCCTGCTCCGAGTACCGGCAGCAGTCGAGACCCTGGCCGCGGCACGCCCCCTGAACTGGAGGTTCCGCCCGGCTGCTGCGCACTGTACTCTGACGGCACTCGCTTTACCCGATGGGGCTTCGGCGGGCGGTCTTCGGGGGCTTCGGCACAACCACTCACGACTCCGTCCGCGCGCATCGCCAACAGAGCCTAGGAGCAGTTGCGTGACCGCACCGACCACCCTTCCCGCTGCCTTCACGCCCTTCGCCGAGCCGAAGCGGCTGGTCCCCGGCCGCTGGATCGCCCTCTTCGCCACGGCCTGGCTCGGCATCTGGATGGCGCAGCTCACCCCGATCCAGCTCCTGCTCCCCCAGCAGATCAGCGACCTTCTCGGCAAGACCGGCTGGACCCAGAGCGTGGTGGCCTTCGGCATCATCTCCGGAATCGCCGGGGCGTGCGCCCTCGTCACGTACCCGCTCACCGGTGCCCTCTCCGACCGAACGACCTCCCGGCTGGGGCGACGCAGGCCCTGGATCATCGCCGGCACAATCGTGTTCGCCGTCTCGCTTCTGATCCTCGGGCTGCAGTTGACCCTCGTCGGCGTCGGCGTCTTCTGGTCGCTGGCCCTCGTGGACTTCTGCATGGTGACCGCGGCGATCACCGCGACCATCTCCGACCAGGTTCCGGTCAACCAGCGCGGGTTCGTCTCCGGCTGGGTCTCCGCACCCCAGGCCATCGGCACCGTGCTCGGCCTCGCCCTCGTGCTGGCGCTGAGCCTCAGCCTGCTGGTGGGCTACGCGGTCGTGGCCGCGGTGCTGGTGCTGCTCGTGATCCCGTTCGTGCTCCTCGTGCCAGACGAGGTGCTGCCGCGGGTACTCCGCGCCCCGTTCACGGTGGCGAGCCTGGTCAAGGGCTTCTGGATCAGCCCCGTGCGGTTTCCGGACTTCGGCTGGACGCTGCTCAGCCGCATCCTGGTGAACCTCGGCAACGCGCTCGGCACCACCCTGCTGCTCTACTTCCTCATGTTCGGGCTCGGCCGCCGCGACACCGCCCAGGTCGACCTACTCGTGCTCACCCTGATCTACCTGGTGTTCTTCACGGCCTCGGCACTCGGGTTCGGAAAGCTCAGCGACCGGATCGGCCAGCGCAAGGTCTTCGTCTACATCGCCGCCTACCTCCAGGCCTTCGCCGCGATGCTGCTCGCCCTCGTGCCGGCGCTGCCGGTGGCGATGGCGGCGGCCGGCCTGCTGGGCCTCGGCTACGGATGCTTCATGGCGGTGGACCAGGCCCTCGCCACCCAGGTACTGCCGGACTCGCACACCCGCGGAAAGGACCTCGGCATCATGAACATCGCCACCGCGGTGCCGCAGGCGGTCGCCCCACTGCTCGGGGCGTTCATCGTCGCGTCGCTCGGCGGGTTCCAGGCGCTCTTCATTTCGGCGGCCATCGCGGCTACCGTGGGCGGCCTCGCGATCCTGCCGATCAGGAGCGTGCGCTAGCCGGTGCGCCGCACGGGAGTATGGTCGAGACGGCCGCCACGAGCGGCATCTCTCCCTCGCGTCGTGTCGATGCCCCGTCGCCCACCCCGCGAGACGGTGTCCGCGGCCGAGGCTCGTCACCCAGCACCAACGGAGCACTCCCCCATGTCATCACCCCTCACGAGCGCCGTCTCGTCGAGCACACCGGCCAACCCGCGCTCGCGCGTGATCCTGGCCAGCCTCATCGGCACCTCGATCGAGTTCTACGACTTCTACGTCTACGCGACGGCCGCCGTGCTCGTCTTTCCCACCCTCTTCTTTCCGAGCGAGAGCGCGATCGCCTCGCAGCTCTCCTCGTTCGCCGTGTTCGGCGCGGCGTTCGTCGCCCGCCCGATCGGCTCGATCCTGTTCGGACACTTCGGCGACCGGATCGGCCGCAAGGGCACCCTCGTCGCCTCGCTCATCACCATGGGCGTCGCCACCTTCATCATCGGGATCCTGCCCACCGCCCTCACCCCCGGCTGGGCAGTGCTCGCGCCGTTGCTGCTCGTGATCATGCGCTTCGCCCAGGGCATCGGGCTGGGCGGTGAGTGGAGCGGTGCCGCGCTGCTCGCCACCGAGAACGCCCCGGCCGGAAAGCGCGCCATCTACGGCACGTTCCCGCAGCTGGGCGCCCCCATCGGCTTCATCATCGCCAACGCGCTCTTCCTCATCCTCTCCCTCACGATCGCCCCGGCTTCCTTCCTCGCCTGGGGCTGGCGGGTGCCCTTCCTCGCGAGCGCCGTGCTGGTGATCATCGGGCTGTACGTGCGACTCAAGCTCGTCGAGACGCCCGCGTTCGCGCGGGTCGTCGAGAGCGGCGCCGTGGCGAAGCTGCCGCTCGCGCGCGTGTTCCACACCAGCTGGCGCCCGCTCGTGCTCGGCACGTTCATCATGCTCGCCACCTACGTGCTGTTCTACCTGATGACGGCGTTCACCCTCACCTTCGGAACGACGCCGTCCAACGCGAAGGATGCCGCGGCGGCGGCCAGCGCCGCCGGCAAGCCCTTCAACCCAGACGCCTTCGTTGCCGGGCTCGGCTACTCGCGCAACTCGTTCCTGGTGATGCTCATCGTCGGCTGCGTGTTCTTCGGCATCTTCACCCTCGTGGCCGGCCCGCTCGCGGAGCGGTTCGGGCGGCGCAAGACGCTGTTGGCGACGACCGTCGGCATCATCGTGTTCGGCTTCCTGTTCGTGCCGCTCTTCGGCGCCGGACCGGTCGGAGTCAACGCGCTGCTGATCATCGGCTTCACCCTCATGGGCCTCACCTTCGGGCCGATGGGCGCCGTGCTTCCCGAGCTCTTCCCCACAAACGTGCGGTACACGGGCAGCGCGATCAGCTACAACCTGGCGAGCATCCTCGGTGCTGCGCTCGCCCCGATCATCGCGGTCACGCTCTGGCAGGCCGCCGGGGGCAGCACCTGGCTCGTCGGCATCTACCTGAGCGGCTCGGCGGTCATCACCCTCGTCGCGCTGCTGATCAGCAAGGAGACGCGGGACATCGACTACGAGGCGAACGTCAGCTAGGCCCTCCGGTACCACTCGGCGAGGCGCCCGAGGCCCTCGTCGAGGCTGACGGCGGGCGCCCAGCGCAGGTCGGCGCGGGTGCGGCGCTGGTCGAACCAGTGAGCGGTCGAGAGCTGTTCGGCCAGGAACCGGGTCATCGGCGGCTCGTCCCGGCCGGGCAGCACCCGCCAGACCGCCTCGACGAGCGAGCCCACCCTTCGCGCGACGGCGGCGGGCACGTGCCAGTCGGGGGTGGCGACCCCCGCCGCGGAGCAGATCCCGGCCATCAGCTCGGCGACCGGCCGCGGCTCGCCGTTGGTGATCACATAGGCGTTGCCGTGCACCCGGTCAGCCTGCTCGAGCGCCGCCGCGATACCGGAGGCGGCGTTGTCGATGTAGGTGGAGTCGATCAGCGCGGCCCCGCTGCCGAGCACCGGCAGCCTGCCGCGCCTGGCCCGGTCGACGATGCGAGCCACCAGTTGCGTGTCGCCCGGCCCCCAGACGAGGTGCGGACGCACCGCCACGACGCTGAGGGTCGGCGAGTCCGCCCCCAGGGCGAGCAACTCGGCTAGCGCCTTGGTGCGGGCGTAGTCCCCCCTCGCGTGCCCGGGATCCGCCGGGCGGGCGTCGTCCCCCACGATGGAGGCGCCGGTGTGTGCCACCGACGGCGACGACACGTAGACGAGCCGCGGCATCCCGACACGCACCGCCTCGGCGAGGATGCGGCGGGTGCCTCCCACGTTCACCGCGTCGAATTCCGCCGGGTCCCCCGCGAGCGACACCCTGGCCGCGAGGTGCACGACGGCGTCCATCGCATCGACGGCTCGGGCGACATCGGTGTCGTCGGTCACCGAGCCGAGGATGTCCTCGGCGCCGGACACCCGCGACGGCGACCGCTGGAGGGTGCGGACTCGATGGCCGGCCGCCTGGAGCTCGGCGGCGACGGCCCGTCCGAGCAGCCCGCTCGCGCCGGTGACCAGAACCCTCATGCGAGTCCCGGTTCGCTCACGGTCGGGTCATCCTCGCCCCGGACAGGATGCCGCCCGCCCAGACCGCGAGACGGGAGCGGTCGATCTTGGAGTTGTGGCGCACATCGGTGGGAAGCCGCGGCACGACGAGAATTGCGGCGAGCGGCAGCGGAGCGGCAGCGCGCACCTCCGCCGCGAGTTCGGGCGTCGCCAGCGACACCCGCCGCGAGGGCGGAGAGGTCTCGACCACCGCGACGACCTGCTGCGTGCCGCGGGGGCCGACGCCCACGACCGCGACGCGCCCGACGCCGCCGTGAGACTCGATCGCCTGCTCGACGCCGACCGGAGTGACCACACCGGAGGCGGCGACGATCACGTGCGGCAGCCGGCCCTCCACCCAGAGGCGGCCCTGCGAGTCGAGGTGCCCGACGTCGCCGGTGCGGTGCCAGCGCTCCCCGCCGGTCGCGCCGCGGCGGGAGGCGATGTCGGTGATCCAGAGCCGGTCGTAGCCGTGCTCCACGTGCGGTGCGGACACGACGATCTCGCCGGTCACCCCGGCCTCGTCGGTGAGTTCGCCGGTGGCCGCCCCGGAGTCGTCGAGGGCGCTGATGCGCACCCGCGTGGTCGCGGTCGGCCGGCCGACGCAGACCCCGCCCGGGTCCCCGCCCTCGCCCGAGGCGGCGCGCACCTCGTCGAGGCTGATGTCGGTCATCAGGAGGCCCTCAGTCATGCCGTATGGGGTGTGCGCCGTGGCGTTCGGCATGATCGCCGCGGCCTCGGTGAGCAGCCGTTCGGAGACCGGCGCCCCGGCGGAGAGGAACGTGGTCACGGCCTCGAGCGCGGCGCGGTGCCGCGGGGTGAGGGACGCCGCGGTGGCCACGACGTTGGCGACGGCCGCCGGGGACAGGAACACGACGGAGGCCCGCACGGCGTCCGCGGCATCCGCCACGGCCGCCGCGGTGAGCGTTCGCGGCGAGGTGACCTTCATGTCGGGGGTGACCGAGCGCGCGCCCAGGGCCGGACCCAGCAGCGCGAACGGCGCGAAGCCGGCGACGAGCCCGGTGCCGACGGAGATGCCGTACTGGGCGGAGAGGGCATCGCGCACGGCCTCGAGTTGGGCGTGCGTGTAGACGACCCCCTTGGCCGGCCCGGTCGACCCTGAGGTGAACAGCACGGCGGCGGTGTCTGATGGCTCGGGGGGCGGGGGCAGCAACTCGTCGTCGCCGAGAAGGGCGAGGTCGGCGACGCAGAGGGACACGCCGAGGGCGCGGGCCACGGGCGAGCGCAGCCGCGTGGTGGAGATCCGCTGGCCGGGCCAGCCGAGGGCGCGCGCGGCGGTGAGGCCGGGCAGCGCGCCGATCACGTGGTCCGGCCACGCCCCGCGCACGGCGCGGGTGAGGCCGCGCAGGCCGAGCCCGGCGTCGGCGACCACGACGATCGCGCCGATGCGCAGACAGGCATAGAGCACGGCCGTGAGGTCGGCGCCGGGCGGCACGAGCAGCGACACCCGGTCGCCCCGCTGCACCCCGATGCGATCGAGGCCCGAGGCGATCTGCCGAACCCTGCGGGAGAGCAGGCTCCAGCTGACCACGCGCGGCGCGGCGCCGGTCGGCGGAGCCATCTCCACGAGCGCGGTCTCCTGGCTCTCGGCGAGTTCGTCGAGGGTCGCCCAGAGCCGACGGGACGGGCGGGTCGCCCGCTCCACGAACCCGTCCCGGCTCGGCGTCTCGGGCGACGTCGAGTCGGCAAGCCAGGCGAGCACGGCGGCCGGATAGTCCACGTCCTCGGCGATGAGGTGCCCGGCGCCCTCGAAGCGGTGGACGTCGGCCTGCGGCATCCGCTCGATCAGGTCGTTGAGGTAGCGGTCGCTGAAGATCGGGTCGGCCGGCCCCCAGAGCAGGAGTGCCGGCACGCCGAGGTGACGCACGCCCTCGGCGATCCTGTCCAGCTCGGGCGCGCTCTCGTGCGCCGAGTCCACGGGGATGTCGGCGACGAAGCCGCCGATTCCGCCACGGCGGGACGCTCCGCGGTACGGTGCCCGGTATCCGCGTTTCACCTCGGCGGAGAGCCGCGGGTGGGCGAGGGCGAGCGTCGTCTCGAGGAACCCGGGAGTCGTGACGGTCGCCGCGCCGAGCACCGACCGGCCGAGGGCGAGCCGCAGCGGCGCCGGGATCGGGTACTCCTCCGGCTGGTGGATCGCGGTGTTGAGCAGCATCACCCGGGAGAGGAGGGCCGGATGATCGACCGCCCAACCGAGGGAGACCACACCGCCCCAGTCGTGGCCCAGGGTGACGACCGGGCCGGCCAGGTCGAGCGCGCGCGTCAGGTCGCCGAGGTCGTTGACGCGGGTGGCGAGGGTGCGGATGCTGCCGGTGCGCTCGGAGAAGCCCATCTCGAGCTGGTCGACGGCGATCACCCGCCAAGCCTCCCCGCCGGCCTCGGCCGCCTCCGTCGCGGCGGAGACCAGGCCGCGCCAGAGGTACGACCAGGTGGGGTTGCCGTGCACGCAGAGGATGGTGCCGACGGGGGTCGCCCCGAGTTCGGCGAGGCGAGAGGCGTTGTCGAGCACGTGCCAGACTCGCGTCTGGCCGGTCGCGGTCTCCACGGCGTCCACGAGTCGGGAGAACGACGGGTCGAGGCCGGCGAGGCCGGCCGGGGGCAGGGTCGCCGGGGCCGTGGTCGTTGCCGCGCGCGGCAGCCGCCTGGTCACCAGGCGAGCTCCATCATTGCGGTGTTGAGGCCGGATCCGACCCCCATGATGAGCACGCGATTGCCCTTCTTCAGGGACGGCGCCTCCTGGGCGAGGGTGATCGGAATCGAGGCCGGCCCCACGTTTCCGAGCGTCGGGTAGGTGCGCGGAACACGGGATCCATCGATCCCCGCCGCCTTGATGATCGCGTTGATGTGCACATCGGAGACCTGGTGCATGATGTAGCGGTCCATGGAGCCCCAGCTCCAGTCCCGCTTGGCCTCCCGCCAGGCCGACACGACGAGGTCCATGCCGCCCTTGAGCAGGGCCTTCGCGTCGGTGAACATGCCGTCGACGCTCCCCACGCAGAGATCGTTGAACTGGGTGGCCGCGCGCGTGACCCCGCCGAGGATGCGGTGGCCGTTCGGGTGCGCGTCCGCCGGGCCGAGCACGGCCGCCGCCGCGCCGGAACCGAGGTGAGGCTCGCGAACTCGCTCATGAAGTCCTTGCGGCCGATCGTGCCGTTGCTCAGACGCTCGATGGTGTTGGTCTGGATCTCGTCCGCATCCTCACCGTCGATGATCACGGCGTACTTGATCTGGCCCGAATCGATGAGTTGGGCGGCCAACGTCATCCCGTTGACGAAGCCGAGGCAGGCGTTGGCGATGTCGAAGTTGATGGCCGACGAAGGCAGGCCGAGACCGTGGTGGATGCGCACCGCCACCGACGGCTCGAGGTGTTTGCGCGTCACCGAGGTGTTGATGAGCAGGCCGACCTCGCTCGGGTCGATCCCCGCCTCGGAGAGCGCCCGCTTGCCGGCCGAGACCGCGGCGTCGTCGAAGGTCTGCCCGGCGTCCCAGTTTCGGCGCTCGTACACCCCGGCCACTCGCTGGAGCAGCCCGTCGGGGAGGCGGAGGCGCTTGAGCACCGGCTGAAGCCGTCGATCGATCTCCTCCGAGGTCGTCACGCGGGAAGCCAGAGTCGTGGCGACCGAGAGCAGGGCGACGTTTCGATGTGTCGTCGTTGCGTTTCCGTCCAACGGAGCTTCCTATCAAGTTATGTTCCGGGTAACAAGGCCAACGTCTATTCTCCGCTAGAAACTTGACCCTTTCCCGCATGCCCCCGGGGGCGGCCGCTCAGTCGAGGAACAGCGCGCGCAACCGCCGGGTGGTGAAGACCAGCCCGATGGCGATCATCACGAGGTAATACAGCACGTGCCAGAGCATGGCCACGCTGAGGGCGCCGGTGGTGAGACCGCGCACGAGCTCCACTCCGTGCCAGAGCGGCAGCGCCTGGATTACCCACTGGATCGCCGTGGGGTAGACGCTCAGCGGGTAGAAGGTCGCCGAGAAGAGGAACATCGGCAGCATCACGAAGTTGATCCAGTCCATCTGCTGGAAGGTCTTCAGGTAGCTGGTGATCGCCATGCCGAGGCTCGCGAACCCGAACGCGATGAGCAGCACGGCCGGCAGGGCGAGGATCGCCGTCCAGGCGAGGTTGAGCCCGAGCACCTGCATCACGATCATGAAGCCGCCGGCGTAGAGGGCGCCGCGCAGCAGAGCGAGCAGGATCTCGCCGAGCGCGACGTCCAGCGGGCCGAGCGAGGTGGTCAGCATCCCCTCGTAGAGCTTGGCGTACTGCATCTTGAAGAAGACGTTCCAGGTGGAGTCGTAGATCGCGCCGTTCATCGCCGAGACCGCGAGCAGGGCCGGGGCGATGAACGCCGCGTACGGCACCTGCTGGCCGGTGGTCGTCGCGACGTTGCCCACGAGGGCGCCGAGCCCCAGCCCCATCGAGAGCAGGTAGAACACCGGCTCGAAGAACCCGCTGAGCACGATGAGGTAGTTGGTGCTCGTGGTGGCGAGAAGGCCGCGGCTCACCACCGAGCGCGCGTTGCCGGCGTAGAGCGCGCCGATGCCGCCGGAGCGCGGCTTGGCGAGCGGACGGGTCGGCGCGAGGGCGCGCGTGGAGGTCACTTGTTGAGCCTCCTCGTGACGACCCGCTGGGTGGTGGTCCAGCCCCAGACGCAGAGGGCGGCCGGGTAGAGCACGTGCAGCGCGGTGAGCCAGGCCGGCTCGACGGCACCGTAGCTCAGCACGCGGCCGAGTTGGGTCCCGTGCCAGAGCGGCGAGATCCAGCCGATCCACTGCAGGAAGATCGGCATCTGGCTGAGCGGGAAGAAGGTGCCGGAGAAGAGGAACATCGGCGTGATGCCGAAGCGCATGATCATGGCCATCTGGCCCTTGTCGTCCACGATCCGCGACGTGTACGCGGCGATCACGAGGCCCACGGACAGCCCGGTGAAGGTCGCCACCAGGATGGTGAGGGCACCCCACGGCGACGGCACGGCACCGAAGAGCAGCATGACCAGGAAGTAGATGACGCAGGTGGGGATGATGCGCACTAGCACCGAGATGAACACGCCGTTCACGATCTGGTTGCCCGTGATCGGCGCCGCGTTCATGCCGAAGAAGATCGGGTTCCACTTGAACCCCATCATGATCGGATAGGTGCATTCCTCTGCCGCGACCGTCACGGCCGCGGTCGCGAGAAGGGCCGGTGCGACGAACGCCAGATAGCTCACGCCGTTGAAGCCGTTCGGCCCGAGGTTCTTGTCGATGAGGCTGGCGAGGCCCACGCCCAGGGCGAAGAGGTAGACCAGCGGATTGCCCACGCTCGTCACGACCAGCGTCTTGAGGTACGAACGCATTCCCCGGATGCGGTGCTCGGCCACGTACCACGAGCCGTACCGGCGCGGCTTGACTCCGCCGGCGAGCGCGCGCCCGGCCGTCTCCGCCGCGAAGGGCTCGGTGACCGCGGTCATTCGATCAGGCTCCGTCCGGTGAGGCGGAGGAACACATCCTCGAGGCTCGAGCGGCGCACGAGACTCGTGATCGG
The DNA here is from genome assembly GCF_043726815.1 of Lacisediminihabitans sp. Lineage (NCBI taxonomy): Bacteria > Bacillati > Actinomycetota > Actinomycetes > Micrococcales > Microbacteriaceae > Lacisediminihabitans > Lacisediminihabitans sp. Next base: position 73,170 of record NZ_JAYSJZ010000058.1, on the reverse strand, counting down.
CTCGAGCCCCATCTCGGCGATGAGCGCGAGTTCCGCGTCGCCGTCCTCGCTGTAGATCAGGATGCGGTCGGGCAGCACCTCGAGTCGCTCGCCGACCCCGGCGAGACGGCGGGCCACGTCGGCGTTGCGGTCGGAGCCGAAGCGCACCTCCACGACCTCCCGCGTCGAGTACTGCTTGATCAGGTCGGCCGGGGCCCCCTCGGCCATGATTTTGCCCTTGTCCACCACCACGAGCCGGTCGCAGAGTTGCTCGGCCTCGTCCATGTAGTGCGTGGTGAGCACCAGGGTGGTGCCCTGCTCCTTGAGCCGGAACAAGCGATCCCAGAGGATGTGCCTCGCCTGCGGGTCGAGTCCGGTCGTCGGTTCGTCGAGCAGCAGGATGCGGGGGTCGTTCATGAGCGAACGCGCGATGGTCAGGCGCCGCTTCATGCCGCCGGAGAGGTCGTCCACCTTCGCCTTGGCTCGGTCGGAGAGCTGCGCGAACTCGAGCAGCTCATCCGCCTTCCGCCCGCACTGGGCGTGGCTCATGCCGAAGTACCGGCCGTAGACGATGAGGTTGTCGCGCACCCTCAGCTCCATGTCGAGGTTGTCCTGCTGCGGCACGACGCCGAGCTGAGAACGCACCTCCGGCCCGTGCTCGTTGGGGTCGAGCCCGAGGATCGACAGGTCGCCGCTCGTGCGCGTGGACACCGCGCCCACCATGCGCATCGTCGTCGACTTGCCGGCGCCGTTGGGCCCGAGCAGCCCGAACGATTCGCCGGGCGCGACTTCGAAGGAGATGCCGTCGACGGCGGCAAATTCCTTGTACTTCTTCGTGAGCGACTTCGCTGTGATCACTGGAGGGGACATCGCTGTCCACCCTAGCCAATGCCACCGTCACCGCCACCGCCACCCGGGGCTTCACCTCCGGGGACCCCTTCCCGTTTTCGAGTTGTCAACTGAACTTGATGTCAAGTCGAATTGACAGATCGAAGATCGGTGCCCGGTCCCGCGAGTGTCAACCTGCGTTGACAATTCAAGGCGTGTCAACTACGGTTGACGGGGTGTCAGACCTCCTCCTCACCCTCGGCTCCGAAGCCGGGGACGAGAATCCGCTCAAGGCCCTTCATGCCGTGAGCGAAATGCGCATCGAACTGGATCGCCACGAAGCTACGCTCGTGCGCAGGGCCCGCAACCTCGGCATGGGCTGGCAGATGATCGCCACCTCCCTCGGCGTCTCCCGCCAGGCGGTGCACAAGAAGTACGGGCGTCGCTAGGGCGAAGTTACGCCGCTCGGAGTACCGATCCGGCCGCGCGCCACGAAAGACTAAGGAATCATGAGCTCCACGACGCAGACCCGACGATCCCCCTTCGGCCGAGGGAAGAAGGACGACGGGCCGCGCGCCCGCTTCAGCCAGTTGCTCCCCTACCTGCTCGAGCACAAGCGCATCCTCGGCGTCGTGATCGGCCTGAGCGTGCTCAGCGCCGCGGCCTCACTCGCCCAGCCGCTGCTCGTGAGCCAGGTGATCTCGGTCGTGCAGAAGGGGCAGAATCTCGGCACCCTGGTCTGGCTTCTGGTGGGCCTCGTCGTGCTCTCCGGCCTCCTCAGCGGCTTCCAGCATTACCTCCTCCAACGCACGGGCACCAGCGTCGTGCTCTCGGCTCGCCGCCAGCTCGTGCGTCGAATGCTCCGCCTGCCGATCAGCGAATTCGATACCCGCCGCACGGGCGACCTCGTCTCCCGCGTCGGCTCGGACACCACCCTCCTCTACGCCGTGATCACCCAGGGTCTCGTCGACGCCGTCGGCGGCGCGCTCGTCTTCGTGGGCGCCCTCATCGCGATGCTCATCATCGATCCGGTGTTGCTCGGGCTCACGGTGCTGGTGATCGCGGCCTCGGTGGTCACCGTCGTCAGCCTCAGCGGCCGGGTGCGCGTCGCGAGCCGCAAGCAGCAGGAGAAGGTCGGGGACCTTGCCGCCTCGGTGGAGCGCGCCATCAGCGCCGTGCGCACCGTTCGCGCCTCCAACGCCACCGAGCGGGAGATCGCGGCGATCGAGAAGGACGCCGAGGGCGCCTGGCGCATGGGCATCAGCGTCGCGAAGATCTCCGCCCTCGTCGTGCCGATCGCGGGGATCGCGCTGCAGGTGTCGTTCCTCGTCGTGCTCGGCGTCGGCGGGTTCCGGGTGGCGAGCGGCGCGATCACCATCTCGAGCCTCGTGGCGTTCATCCTGTTCCTGTTCATGATGATCATGCCGCTCGGCCAGGCCTTCGGGGCGATCAACTCCGTCAACCAGGCCCTCGGCGCGCTCGGCCGCATCCAGGAGATCATCTCCCTGCCGAGCGAGGACGAGTTCGACGCGGCGATCGAGCCGGCCGCCCCGCTGCACACGGATGCCGCGATCAGCTTCGACGGCGTGCACTTCACCTATCCGGAGGCGGCGCGGCCCGCCCGGGCCGAGGGAGCCGACGAGTCAGAGGGAGCCGACGAGTCGGACCTGCCGGCGGCCCGCAAGGATCTCACCGTGCTGCACGGCATCAGCTTCGAGGCGCCCCGCGGCAAGCGCACCGCCCTCGTCGGCCCGAGCGGCGCCGGCAAGAGCACCATCCTGGCCCTCATCGAGCGCTTCTACGACCCGGCCGCCGGAGTGGTGCGCATCGGCGGGCTCGACGTGCGCGGGCTCGACCGCGAGGCGCTGCGCGCCCAGATCGGCTACGTGGAGCAGGACGCCCCGGTGCTCGCGGGCTCGCTGCGCGACAACCTCACCCTCGGTGCTCCGAATGCGACGGACGCGGAGTGCATCCGGGTGCTGCACGACGTCAACCTCACCGAGGTGCTGGAGCGCAACGAGCTCGGCCTCGACGCCCCGGTCGGCGAGGACGGCATCATGCTCTCCGGCGGCGAACGCCAGCGCCTCGCCATTGCACGCACCCTGCTCGCCGCTCCGCCCATCCTGCTGCTCGACGAGTCCACCTCGAGCCTCGACGGGCTCAACGAGCAACTGCTGCGGGAGACCATCGACGCCGTCGCCGACAACCGCACGCTCATCGTGATCGCCCACCGGCTCTCCACCGTGGTGGACTCCGACCAGATCGTGGTGCTCGACCACGGGCGGGTCGTGGGAGTGGGCACCCACTCCGAGCTGGTCAAGTCGACTCCCCTCTACAAGGACCTGGCCAAGCACCAGCTGCTCGTCTAGCGGTCGGGGCCACCGGCTCAGTCGGCGAGAGCCCACATCGCCACGGCGCTCGCGGCGGCGACATTGAGCGAGTCGATGCCGTGCGCCATCGGGATCGTCACTATGGTGTCCGCCGCCTCGAGCGCCTCAACGGTGAGCCCGTCGCCCTCCGCGCCGAGCACGAAGGCGACCCGCTCCGGCGCGGTCGCGGCGAAGTCCCGCAGGCCGACCGCGCCGGGACCCAGCGCCAGCGCGGCGATGTGGAAACCGGATGCCGAGAGCAGTTCCCGGGTCGACGCCCAGTCCCCGACGCGCGTCCACGGCACCTGCAGCACCGTTCCCATGCTCACCCGGATCGCGCGCCGGTAGAACGGGTCCGAGCAGCGCGGCGTCACGAGCACGGCGTCGGCGCCGATCGCGCCGACCGACCGGAAGATCGCCCCGACGTTGGTGGGGTCAGCCACGTTCTCGAGGATCACGATGCGCCTGGCCGTCGCGAGCAGGGACTCCGGGGCGGGCAGCGCCGGCCGATGCATCGCGGCGATGAGACCGCGGTGCAGGAGGTAACCGGTGAGCTCCTCGAGCAACTCCGACGGACCGGAGAAGACGGGCACGTCACGGTCGCCGAGCAGATCGAGCGCCTCGTGCACCGAACCGCCGAGGGCGAGCACGGACCGCGGCCGGTGCCCCGCCGCGAGGGCGCGTTCGAGCACGAGCGCCGACTCGGCGATGTAGAGCCCGTGCTCGGTGCCGCGTGCCTTCTTGAGGGCGACGTCGGTCTGGTGCGAGTAGTCGCCGAGGCGGGAATCGGCCAGGTCGGTGATCTCGATGACGGGAATCGTGGGGCCTCCAGGGAAGGCTCCAATTCTAGGCGAGGGCCCCCGCCGCGTCGGCCTGAGCGACCTCCCGGTCGCCGTTGTGCACGACCAGCACCGGGCAGTGGGAGTATTCCGCGCACCGGGAACTCACCGAACCCAGCAACAGCCCCACGAAGCCGCCATGGCCTCGGCTGCCCACGATCAGCATCTCGGCGCCCTTGCTCGCGTCGATGAGCACCTGCGCCGTCGACCCCTCGCACACGACCGGCACGAACCAGTCGGGCGGAGTGCCCTGGAACACCTCCTGGGCCGCCTCATCCAGCACCGAGCGGGCGTCAGACTCCGGAGACCACTCCGAGGTGACGTACCCTCCGAATTCGAGCGGGTACTGCCAGACCGTGATGCCCTCGAGCCGCACGCCGAGAGCCTCGGCCATCCTCGCCCCGCGCCGGAGCGCGTCGATCGACGAGTCCGATCCATCGACCCCCACAACGATTCGAGCGGAGTCCTGAGCCTGGTGTGTCGCGTCCATGGTTCATGGTCTGCCCCCTCCCCCGTCGGCGACGGGCCGAAAGTCCCTGCCTGCGTCCCGCTCGGGTGGCAGATTCGACGATGCGGAGGCCGTCGCGCGGCCAGGTCCCGCCCCACCACTCGATCGGGTCCATTGCCGCGCCGACAGGAAGGCACCACCCATGAAGGCAGCAGTCGTCACCGGATTCACTGACGCGCTCACGATCGTCGATCGGGCCATCCCCGAACCCGGCGAGGGCGAGATCCTGGTTCGGCTCGAGGCCTGCGGGTTGTGCCACACCGACATCCACGCAGCTCACGGTGACTGGCCGGTCAAGCCCAGCCTGCCTTTCGTACCCGGTCACGAAGGGGTCGGAATCGTCGAGAAGCTCGGCGTCGGCGTCCGCAACCGCGCCATCGGCGATCGCGTGGCGATTCCGTGGCTCGGTTACGCCTGCGGAGAGTGCCGATACTGCATCGACGGCCGAGAGACGCTCTGCGAGCAGCAGCACAACAGCGGATACTCCGTGGACGGCGCATTCGCGGAGTACACCCTTGCTCACGCAAAATATGTCGTGGCGGTACCGGACGGGATCAGCCCGCTCGACGCGGCACCGCTCACCTGCGCCGGCGTCACCACCTATAAGGCCGTCAAGGTCGCAGGCATCAGCCCGACCGAACGCGTCGCCGTGTTCGGGGTCGGCGCTCTCGGCCACCTCGCCGTTCAATACGCACGCATCGTGGGAGGCTCCGTCATCGGGGTCGACATCGAGGAGGCGAAACTCGACCTCGCCACCGAACTCGGAGCGGAGTTTGTGGTGAACGCGGCGAAGGCCGACCCGGTGAAGGCCATCCAGGAGATCGGCGGCGCGGATGTCGCGATCGTTCTCGCCGCGTCTCCCGTCGTGTTCGAGCAGGCCTTCGCCTCTCTCCGTCGGGGCGGCCGCCTCGTGTGCGTCGCGCTGCCCGCCGAGCTCACCATGAGCATCCCGATCTTCGAGACGGTGCTCAAAGGCATCTCGATCATCGGCTCGATCGTCGGCACCCGCCAGGATCTCGCCGAGGTGTTCGCCCTGCACGCGGCCGGCCACACTCGCGTGATCGCGGAAGCCCGCAGGCTCGATGACGTCAATGCCGCGATGGCCGAAGTCCTCTCGAGCAAGGTGCCCGCCCGACTCGTCTTCGAGTACTGACCGGGGACCTTCGGCCCTGACGCTTCACGGCAGGCGGGGCGACGCTGGGCAGATGACTACTTCAGCGAACGGGCACAGCGACGCGGAGGTGCAGGCCGCCGTGGTGGACGAACTCCACTGGACTCCCGACGTGGAGCCGGCCGACATCGGCGTCTCGGTGCATGACGGGGTCGTCACCCTCTCCGGCGAGGTCGACCCCACCGAGCGTGCGGCCGCCACGCGGGCGGCGCTGCGCGTGCGAGGGGTGTCCACGGTCGTCGACCAGTTGGACGTCCGTGAACCGACCGCGGGGGCGATCACCGACTCGGAGGTGGCGACGGCGGTGAACAATGCGTTGCTCTACACCGCCGACGTTCCTCACGCGACGGTGCAGGCCGAGGTGCGGAACCACGTGGTGACCCTGCGCGGCACCGTCAACTGGAACTACGAACGCGACGCCGCCTACCGCGCGGTGGAGCGGATCGCGGGGGTGTACTTCGTCGACAACCGCATCGCCCTGACGCCCCGGCCGACCGCGCACGACACCGAGGAGAAGATCCGCCGCGCGCTCATCCGCAACGCCGTCGTGGATGCCGACAACATCACCGTGCAGGTGCGGGGCAGCGAGGTGACCCTGACCGGTACCGTGCGGTCGTGGGCGGAGAAGAGGCAGGCGGGGTTCACCGCGTGGGCCTCGCCGACGGTTTCGAGCGTGCACAACCAGATCTCCGTTCGACCGTTCTAGCCGCCCTCTGGTCTGAGGCCGCCCGCCCTCAGAACTCCAGCACGAGCGAGCCGGAGGCGGATCCGCTTCGCAGGTCGTCGAGCGCCTCGGCTGCCCTCCCGAACGGGTACACGGTGGTCTGGGGGCGCAACCGCAGGGCGTGGGCGAGCCGGAGGAAGGCGATTCCGTCGCCGCGGGTGTTGGCGGTCACGCTGCGCAGGTCCCGTTCGTGAAACAGCGTGCTCTCGTATTCCAATGTTGGAATATTGGAGAGGTGGATGCCGGCCACCACCACCGTTCCCCCGGCCGTCGTCGCCCTGAGCGCGAGCGGCACCAGTTCGCCGGCGGGGGCGAAAACGATGGCGGCATCGAGCAGCTGCGGCGGAACCGAGTCCGCCTCGCCGACGAACGCGACGCCCAGGCTGCTCGCGAGTTCACGATTCGCCGCGCCCCGGGTCATCGCGAACACCTCGGCACCGGCCGCCATCGCGAGCTGGGCAGTGATGTGGGCGCTCGACCCGAAGCCGTAGATGCCGAGCCTGCCGCCCGGCGGAAGCTGGGCCCTGGAGAGGGCGCGGAAGCCGATGATGCCGGCGCAGAGCAGCGGCGCGGTCGCGATCGGATCGCTGTCGCCGGGCAGTCGGTAGGCGAAGGCCGCGGGCACGGTGGCGAACTCCGCGAAGCCGCCATCCGCATCCCAGCCGGTGTAGGTCGACCGTGGGCACAGGTTCTCGCGACCCGTGCGGCACCACTCGCACGACCCGCAGGTGCCGCGAAGCCAGGCGATGCCCACGAGGTCACCGATCCGGAGGTCGAGCACGCGATCGCCGATCCCCGCCACCGTTCCCACCACCTGGTGGCCGGGGACCACTCCGGCCCGATGCAAGGGGAGCTCACCGTCCACGACGTGCAGGTCGGTGCGGCACACCCCGCACGCGTTCACCCTCACCAGCACCTCGCCCGGCGCGGGCAGTGGTGTCTCGCGCTCCACCAGTCGGATCGATCGCGTGGTCGAGTCGCTGGTCCAGACCCTCATGGTCGCCGTCCTTTCGCCGCCACCCTCGGGCGCTCTGGCCAGTCAACCCGGGGTGACCCCCGAATCGACGGCCGAAGGTCCCGCATCCGCCGCGGTCGCGTGACGAAAGGCCCTACCCGGCGCTCGGTGCGGGGCTAGCGTCGGAGTCAGGGCGACGGCCCTCTCCGATCGGCCGCCGCGAAGAGAGAGGAAGAGAAAAATGGCAATGTTCTTTGACCCGTTCCGCGAACTGGATCGCATGAGCACGATGTCTGATGGGCGACGCGGCCCACGATTCGTACCGATGGACCTCTATCGCGAGGGCGACCACTACATTCTCAACGCCGACGTGCCCGGGGTTGATCCCGGCTCGATCGACATCGATGTTGACGGTTCGGTGCTCACCATTCGCGCGGTTCGCACGCTGTCCACCGCCGAGAACGCCGAGTGGCTGACCCAGGAACGCCCGAGCGGCTCGTTCGTGCGCCAGTTGAGCCTCGGCGACGGAATCGACGCCGACAGCATCTCGGCGAGCTACCACAACGGGGTGCTGAGCGTGATGATCCCAGTGAGCCAGCGGATGAAGCCCCGCAAGGTGGAGATCACCGCCGGAGCCCCGGAGACGATCGCCGTCACGACGGGCAAGTCGACCGCCAAGAAGTAGCAGCGGCCTCCGCCCGGCCACGGCTGGCCCCGCCTTCCGAACCTCCAACCTTCCGAAATCCAGGCAATCGGCGCCGACGCGCCGCTCAACATCGCCCCGGAACGGCGTGTCGAGCAGGAATGCATGGATTTCGGAAGGGGGAACCCAAAAAGGGGAAACCCAAAAGGGGATGCGGGGAGTGCGACCGGGGTCAGGCGAAGGGGCTGGGGGTGAGCACGTACTTCGTTTCGAGGTACTCGTGGATGCCCTCGGCCCCACCCTCGCGGCCCAGTCCGGACTGCTTCACCCCGCCGAACGGGGCGCTCGCGTTCGAGACGACCCCGGTGTTGAGGCCCATCATGCCGGTCTTGAGACTCTCGATGAGGCGCTGGCCGCGTGCGAGGTCGCGGGTGAAGGCGTAGCTCACCAGTCCGTACTCGGTGTCGTTGGCCTTGGCCACGGCATCCGCCTCGTCGGTGAAGGTCGAGATGGCGAGCACCGGTCCGAAGATCTCCTCGCGCAGGATCTCGCTGCCTGCCAGGACGCCGGAGATCACGGTGGGCTCGTAGAAGGTGCCGTCGCCGTCGATCGCCGACCCGCCGGTGAGCAGGGTCGCCCCGCGCGTCACGGCGTCCCGCACGAGGTCGGAGGCCTTGGCCACGGCCGCCTCGTTGATGAGCGGGCCGATGCCCACGCCGTCCTCGGTGCCGCGTCCCACCCTCAGTTGCTTCACGCGCGCGGTGACCCGGGCGGCGAAGTCCTCGGCCACGGACTCGTGCACGATGAACCGGTTTGCCGCGGTGCAGGCCTGGCCGATGTTGCGGAACTTGGCGATCATCGCGCCGTCGACGGCCTTGTCGATGTCGGCGTCCTCGAAGACGAGGAACGGCGCGTTGCCGCCGAGCTCCATCGAGGTGCGCAGCACGTTGTCCGCCGCCTGCTTGAGCAGGCGCACACCGACGCCGGTGGATCCGGTGAAGCTGAGCTTGCGCAGGCGGGGGTCGGCGATGATCGGGGCCGACACCTCCCCCGAGGTGGACGTGGTGATCACGTTGAGAACACCCTTGGGCAGTCCGGAGTCTTCGAGCAGCCGGGCGAAGTAGAGCGTGGTGAGCGGTGTCAGCTCGGCGGGCTTGACCACGGCGGTGCAGCCGGCGGCGAGCGCCGGGGCGATCTTGCGGGTGGCCATGGCCAGGGGAAAGTTCCAGGGGGTGATGAGAAACGACGGGCCAACGGGCAGGTGCGTCACGATCGTGCGTCCGGTGCCCTCGGGGTTCACACCGTAGCGGCCGCTGATGCGCACCGCCTCCTCGCTGAACCAGCGCAGGAATTCCCCGCCGTAGGCGACCTCGCCGCGCGCCTCCGCGAGCGGCTTGCCCATTTCGATGGTCATCAGCAGGGCGAACTCGTCCGCCCGTTCCTGCAGCAGGTCGAATGCCCCGCGGAGAATCTCTCCGCGCACCCGAGGCGCCGTGGCGGCCCAGGAGTCCTGCGCGGCGGCCGCGGCGTCCATCGCCCGCGCGCCATCCGCCACCGAGGCATCGGCGATGGTCTTGATGACCGCCCCGGTGGCCGGATCATGCACCTGGATGACGCGGCCGGAGGTGGAGTCCACCCAGTCGCCGCCGATGAAAAGCTGATCGGGCACCTTTGCCAACAGCTCGGATTCTGACAGAGCACTCATGCGATCGAGTCTACTGATCGGCGCCGGTCGCCGAGTGCCCGTCAGGACGGGTGGACCTCGGCGCCGGCAGCGACGAGTTCCGCGAGTGCGGCGTCGCTCGAGGGCCCGGCGACCCCGGCCACCAGGTCGGAGAGCACGGCCACGCGTCGCCCAGTGGCGAGCGCGTCGAGCGCCGAGGCCCGCACGCAGTAGTCGGTGGCGATGCCCGCGACGTCGATGTCGTCGATGCCCAGGGTGGTGAGCACCTCGGCGACCGTACGCCCGTCGTTGGTGACGCCCTCGAAGATCGAGTAGGCGGGACGCCCCTGGCCCTTTCGCAGCTGCACGGTGAGGAGGCCGGTGTCCAGGTCCGGGTGGTACTCGGCGCCAGGGGTGCCCGCCACGCAGTGCACCGGCCAGGTGGACACGAAGTCCGGCACCTCGGTGGTGGCGAAGTGGCCGCCGTTGTCGTTGTCGGCGTCGTGCCAGTCCCGGGAGGCGATCACCTGGTCGTAGCGGCCCGGATGGTCGCGAAGGTAGCGGGTGATGCCCGCGGCGACCGCCGCCCCACCGTCGACACCGAGAGCGCCGCCCTCGGTGAAGTCGTTCTGCACGTCGATCACGAAGAGCGCCCGGCTCATCGGCACCCGCTGGTCTCTGCTGTCACGGTCGGCCCGGTCAATTGTTCGAGAGGTTGTTGCCGCAGCTGAACACGGCGGTGGTGATGGTGTCGAGGGCGGGCTGCGTGCGGCTGTTGATGTTGCCGAGGGCGTAGAACGCGAAGCTGAGGGTGGTTCCGTCGGCGGCGTGCACGACGCCGGCGAGGGCGTACTCGGTCTTGATCCAGCCGGTCTTGGCGTTCACAGCGCCGCGGGCTATCGCGTTCGCCCCGGTGAATCGGCTGGCCAGGGTGCCCGTCTTGCCCGCGATCGGCAGAGCGTCGTAGATGATCTTGAGGTTCTGCTCGCCGGCGGCAACCTTGGCCATGAGTTGCGCGACGAAGGTGGCCGGAACGGCGTTGGAGTTGCTTTCGCCGGAACCGTCGATGATCGTCAGGCCGGTGGGCTGCAGCCCGTAGCCGACCAGGGCGGCCGGGATGGCGGTCTTGAGCGAGGCCGACGAGCCGTCGCCGCCGCTCATCTTGGAGGTGACCCGCGCGATCATCTCGGCGAGCGTGTTGTCAGAGACGGGAAGCAGATAGGAGATGAGCGTCTTGAGCGGCTGGGACTTCACCTCGCCGAGGAGCTTGGTTCCGGCGGTCGCCGTGCCGGCCGTGACCGTGGGGGTCGCCGGCAGGCCGAGCGCCGAGACGAAGGCTGCACCGGCGCGGCCCACTGGGTCGTCGCTGCGCGGGCTGTCCTGGGCCTTCGGGTTGGCGCGGTCGCCATCCACCATGAGCGCGGTGATCTCGGGCTGGTACCCCTCGGTCTGCTCGCTCCGCTCCCAGGTGGGGTCCCAGTTGTCTGCCGGGTTCCACATGTTCGCGTCGAGGATCACGCTCGTGATGTCCACCCCGGCGTTCTTGGGGTCTGCCGCCCACTGCGTCTTCACCTGGTACGCCAGGTCGCTCAGTTTCGGCGCGCCCTTGTAGACGCTCTCCTCGGCCGGCCCGAGGGCGCTCAGGGTGGGGTCTCCGCCGCCGACGAGCACGATGCTTCCCGGGGCGCTGCCCTCGTAGACCTTGGTGGAGAACTGGTAGGCCGGCCCGAGCACGGAGAGCCCGGCCGCCGTGGTGAGGGTCTTCATGACGCTCGCGGTGCGCGCCGGGGTCGCCCCGGCCCGGTCGAAGAGCACCTCGCCGGTCGTGGCGTTGATCACGCTGCCCTGGAAGGTGAGCAGGTTGGGATCGGATGCCGCCTTGGCCACCGAGCAGGTGCGCAGGTGGGTGGGGTCGGCGATCGCTGCCGGGGTCGGCCTGGGCGTGGGGGTCGGAGTCGGCGTCTTGCTCGGCCCGACCACCGCGGCGGGCGTCGGGGAGCCGACGGCCGCACCGGCGAAGAGCGCCCCCGTGCCGAGGAGCACGAAGGCGAGCCCCAGGGCAGAGAAGAGCCACGCGTTCGGATGTTTGCGGATGCTCGCGAAGACGCCGCCGAGCGCCGCGCTGGCCGCGGCCTTCACCCCGGAGCGGGGCCGGCCTGTGGAATCCCCAGCGGAACCCGCGTCTGTGCCGCGCGCGCCGGGACCGACTGCCCCTGTGCCGCCCGCCCCGAGGTCGGAACCGCCGGTCGCCGGGAACATCACGGTCTCGACATCGTGAGGGGGCGGCGCGCCCGGGAACGACGGGGGAAGGTAAGGGGTCGACGCGGCCACCGGCAGAAACTTGGTGGCGTCATCGGCCTGAGATGCTGTCGGTGAGATCAGCTCCGTCGCGGGCGGCTGGTCCCCCGCGGACGTCGGGGCGTCTGGTCGGACCTCGTCGGGCCGGGCCGCCTCCACGCGGGCCGCGTCGGCGGCCTCGGCAGCCTCACGAGCGGCGCGCCGGCTCAGGTGCTGCTCGGGGGGTGGCTGTGGGTCCTGGGGGTCACTCACGCCTCCATTCTAAACGGAGGCGGTTGTGAGCCTATTCGCCCGGGTAGACCACGCCGATCTGGCGCCGGATCTCGTCGAGGGTCTCCATGATGCGCACGCTCTCCTCGGGCGGCAGGATCTCGCCGCTCGTGAGACCGGCCCCGATGAGCCGCTCGGCCTCCCAGGCCTGGAACTGCATCCCCCGCGGCTCCACCGCCGTCTCGAATCGCTCGATCACGGTGCCGGCCGAGTCGAAGACGCTGAAGGTGGTCGGCGAGTACCAGACCGTATCGATCTCGATGCGCCCCTCCGTGCCGAGGATCACTGCCCGGTTCGGCCCGGCGGTGTCGAGCGCGCAATGCAGAACGGCCTGCTGTCCGTCGGGGTAGCCGAAGATGATCGCGGTCTGGCGGTCGACTCCCGTCTGTGTCTTGGCGGCGTTCGCCAGGACGGTGGACGGGGAACCGAACAGGTCGAACGCGAACGAGACCGGGTAGATGCCGAGATCGAGCAGGGCGCCGCCCCCGAGCTCCGGGTTGTTGATGCGGTGCCGCGGGTCGGTCGGCAGGCTCTGGTTGTGGTCGGCGATGAGCGTGCGCACGTCGCCGAGCGTGCCGGCCGCGATGATCTCCCGAATCCGCACCATGTGCGGCAGGAATCTCGTCCACATCGCCTCGAGCACGACGAGGCCGGCGTCGGCACCCACTCGAACCACCTCGCGGGCCTCCGCGGCGTTGAGGGTGAACGCCTTCTCGATCAGCACATGCTTGCCGGCGCGCAGGGCGAGGAGGGCATTCTCGGCGTGGAACGGATGCGGAGTCGAGACGTAGACGACGTCCACGTTCGCGTCGGCCACGAGTGCCTCATAGCTGCCGTGGGCCACGGGAATGCCGAACTCGGCCGCGAACGCGTCGGCGGACTCCTGGCTGCGAGACCCGACGGCGGTCACGGAGAATCCGTTGTTCACGAGGTCGGCCGCCTGCAGGTGGGCGATGAATCCGGTGCCGAGGATGCCCCAGCGAATCGTGCCAGCCATGTCTTCCTTCCGCCCGGGCGATCGCGCCCGCACCACAAGGAATCTAGCAGCCACCCCAGCGGGCAGCGGCCCGGGAGAAGCTGTACGGCTCGTTGGGGATTCCGCCGTGGGTCATCGCGAAGTAGATGCAGACGCCGCCCGTGCCGCCGGCGTAGCTCGGCTTGTAGAGGGAGAGCCGATGCGGCGCCGAGTCCCACCACTTCTGGGCCACCGTCGCGCCGCTGTTCCCCGTTCCGCCGGCGAGGTTACCGTCGCAGCCGACGCTCGGCACGCCGTCGCTGCGCACCGAGCCGAGGTGGCCCCAGGCGCTCATCGGGTTGGTGCTCGGGTCTTCCGCCATCCAGAACAGTCGCTGTTCCATGCAGCCGTCGTAGCGGAAGTTGCCGGCCGGAATGGACGGCAGGCAGTTGGCCGCGCGGATGGCGTTGTAGGCCGCGGAGAAGGACTGGATGTCGCCGGAGGTCGTGCCGGCGACGCCTCCGCCGGAGGTGCGGCCGGGCGCGCTTCCGCCGCCGCCCGCACTGCCGGGGCAGCCGGAGCCGGTCGCCGCCGCCGCGGCGCGACGCTCCGCGGTGCCAGAGGCCGCGGACGCGGTCGCGCGATGCCCGCTCGCGGTCCTCGACGCCGGCGGTGCCGGCGGGGCGACGACGACGACGGGCACGGGCACGGGCTTCTGGCCGAGGTGCTCGGTGTCCGTCTTGAGGTAGGCGGCGGTGTTGGCGGCGCGGCTCACGATGGTGTCGATGCCGGGCACCGAGATCTGGACGGTGGCCGTGGCCGCACGGGCGACGGGCGACGCGAAGACGGGCACGCCCGTCTCGGCGGCGTTGGCGGACGAGGCCGCGCCGAGCGCCGGTCCGCCTCCGCCGACGAACGGCAGCACGAGTGTGAGCACGGCCGTCACGAGTGTCGTGAGTAGTGCAAAGCGCTTCATTCCAGATTCCCCCGAACCCCGTGAGGTGCGTACCCCTCAGCAGCACCTCCTCCAACGCTAGGCCCGCCCCCGCCCGGTCACAACCAATTCCGGGCCTCCGGCCAGCCGAACACCCTCGAAGTGGGGGCGTGTCGTTGCCCGGCGAAACCCTCAGTCCGGGGGCAGAACACGCGTTGTGTCCCCCTTAAGGCGGACACGATTTGGGCCGAGAGACCTAGAACCCGAAGCGTTCCCGGGCGAGCCGGTGGGCCTCGAAGGCCGCCCCCTCGAGCGGGGCGTGAGTGCTCACGATCACCTCGGGCGGGTCGAGCGCCAGGCCCGGGATGCGGCCCGCGAGACCGTCGACGAGGCCCGCACTGGCGGTGAGCGGCCCCCCGAGCACGACCGCGCGTGGGTTGAGCAGGATCGTCGCGTTGACGATCGCGGTCGCCAATTCGTCGATGGCGCGCTCGCCCGCCTCGCTCGGCGGTGTGCGGGAGAGAAGCTCGACCGCGGCCTCGACGTCGATGCCGTAGGCGTCCGGCGCGCCCAGTCCGAGCTGGGCGAGGGTCTGGGTGAGGTCTCGGCCCGTCGGGGATCGAAGGTAGCCGATCTCGCCGGCGAGGCCGCGGGAGCCCCGCACGAGCGCTCCGGAGGCGAAGACCCCCGCGCCGATTCCCGCCCCGAGATAGACGTAGACGAAGTCCTCACAGGCGGTCATCGAGCCCAGGTGCCGTTCGGCGATCGTCGCCCAGTTCACGTCGTTGTCGACGACGGCCGTGCCCGCCGGGGCGAGATCGAGTTCGCGCAGGGGGGCGAACTGGCCGGCCGGGAACGGCGAGTTGGGAAGCCGCACGGTGTCGCCCGTCGAGCTGTCGACCGGCACGGCGACGGAGACCGCCGCGGAGATCAGGGGGCTGCCGACGGCGTCCGCGCTCTCATGGATGAGGCGATTGGCGAGCGCGACGACGACATCGGTCGTGGCCCCGGTAGGCAGGGCCTCCGCCACATCGACGAGCGTGCGGCCCGCGAGATCCCTGGCCCGCAGCGAGACGCCGGTCGGCTGCAGCGCGATGGCGAGGGAGTGGCCGTGGCTCCCGTTTATGCGGTAGAGCGTGGCCACTCCGCCGCGACGCCCGCCGCGCACCCCGGCGTCGACGATGAGCCCGGTCTTCTCGAGGCGCGCCGCCGCGTCGGAGATGGCGGGTTTGGAGATTCCGGTCGCGGCGGCGATCTCCGCCCGGGACAGTGGGTCGACCGAGTCGGCGAGCGCGCGCAAGAAGCGCTGGTCAGTGAGGGCGGCGAGCAGGTTGAGGCGGGGCGCGCCGTTATCGTCGTCCGCGTCGTCGTCAGTCATGACCACCCATTTCAGTTCGCAGGCTTTACCAAATGCTATCCGGAGGCGTAGCATCGTCTCAACGCTTCAGTAAGATACCATTACTGAATAACCAGGGAGACATCATGAATGCAATGGAGCAGACGAGCTGGGCCACCCCGCCGGAGGACATTTCGGCGGCGATCGTGGCGGTCAAGAAGAAGCTGCGTGCCCAGATCGGCGATGTGGACGCGCTCTTCGCCCGAATCGAGGCCGCCCTCAAGGCCGAGGTCGCCGACATCGTGGCGACGAGGGAACGCGGCGAAGACGTCTGGCCGGTGATCCAGTTCTCGGACATCGCCGCCGGCACCGTGTCGAAGCAGCAACTCGACCTCATCCACCGCCGCGGCTGCGCCGTCGTTCGGGGGCAGGTGCCGGTGGAGACCGCGACCGCCTGGGACGCTTCGCTCGTCGAGTACGTCGACAGCAACGACTTCGAGAAGAAGTACCGCGGACCGGCCGACGACTTCTTCGGAACGCTCGCCGCATCCACGCCGGAGATCTACCCGATCTACTGGTCGGCCGCGCAGATGGAGGCGCGCCAGCACGCCAACACGGCGACCGTGCAGAGCTTCCTCAACGCGCAGTGGAAGAACGAGTCGCAGGGCACGGTCTGGTTCGACCCCGACCAGGACTCGATGTACCCGGACCGCATCCGCCGGCGCCCGCCGGGGGTCACCTCCAAGGGCCTCGGCGCGCACACCGACTCCGGGTCGGTCGAACGCTGGCTCACGCCCGCGTACCAGGAGGTCTTCTCCTCCCTGTTCCACGGCGACTTCGACAGCTACGACCCGTGGGATGCCGCGCACCGCACCGAGGTGGACGAGTACCCGTCCTCCACCATGTGCAGCGTGTTCCGCAGCTTCCAGGGCTGGCTCGCCCTCTCCGAGATGCAGCACGACCAGGGGGTGCTGCACGTGGTGCCCGCGCCGTCGGCCATGGCCTACCTGCTGATCCGGCCCCTGCTCGACGACGTCCCGGAGGACTCGCTCTGCGGGGCGGCCCAGGGCAAGGCCCTCGGTGTGAACGAGCAGTGGCATCCGCTGCTCATGAAGGCGGTCTCGGGAATCCCCGACGTGCAGCCCGGCGACTCGGTCTGGTGGCACTCGGACCTCATCCACAGCGTCGCACCGGTGACCGACCAGCAGGGCTGGGGCAACGTGATCTACATCCCCGCCGCCCCCATGTGCGAGAAGAACGCGCGCTACGCGGCCAATGTGGCCGAGCGGTTCCGCCTCGGCGAGAGCCCGACCGACTTCCCCCAGGAGGACTACGAGGTGAAGTGGCCCAACCGCTTCGCCGAGGCCCAGCTGAACGAGATCGGCGCTCGAGCGCTCGGCCTCAAGGGTGCCGTCCGCTGAATCCGGGAGCACACCCTCACGGGACGACGAGCACGGAAGTGCCGACGGCGATCTTCGCCATGGCGATGTCGCCGGCGGTGTCGAGACGGATGCACGCGTGACTGACCGCCCCGTCGTGCACCGCCGACCAGTGGATGCCGACGAGTCCCTGGTCGGGCCCGAATGGGTGGTCGGCCACCGCCGAATGTGCCGCGGTGAGGAAGATCGAGTGGCCGACCACCTGCTTCGGGTCGCTGTACCGCGCCTCGAGATAGCTCACTCCGACCGGCGTGGCCGTCGCCGCCTTTCCGATCCCGATCGGGTAGCTGGCGATCACCCCGCCGTCCGCCGTATTGACGATGGACAGGGTTCGCGCGCCGAGACGCACGAGCACGTGCTGCAGCGCCGGGGCGCCCACCACCAGCTGGTCGGTGCGCACCCAGGCCATGGTCTGGGCGGCGGCGACCCCGGTGCTCGACGCGCTCGGCAATTCACGCCTGCTGGGCGTGAGTATCTGGGTCCATTCGCCGTCGTGAACCACCACGGGAGCGACCACCGTACGTGAGCCCAGGAAGTTCAGGAAGGGCAGGGAGGCCACGGGCGGGCCGGTCCGATCGGCACCGTAGAGAGGCGTGAGGTCGGCCTTGAGGGTGAAGGTCTCGGTGCGAATGGGGAGGGCGGCGGCCGGGGCGGCATCGAGAAGGCCGGGGATCACCGCGTCGTAGTTCGCATCGGGCAGGGCGGCAAGTGCCGCGGCGTCGGGCGGCGTGTAGGCCGGGCCCGTCGCGGCAGGAGCGGTCGCCCGCATCGACGGCTGAGCGGCAGGCGGCGTCGCCGGGGCCGAAGGCCTCGCGAGCACGGCGACCCCTATCACCACCGCCACCACACCCGCGGTCGCTGCGGCGATCAGAATCCAGCGACGCGAACCACGACTGACAGACACCGACGCGCGCTCTGCGCCCCGCGAACGGCGGCCGCTAGCCCGAGACGACGGGAAGTCGCGGTGAGCTCGATGCCGCAAGAATCGTGTTCCGGATCGAGACCGTGCAGGTCACAGTGGCGCCGCCGTCCGTGCCCGAGCCGTTGCACTGGTCGACGGTCACGGGGAGCGCCGAGGTGATGGTGGACGGGCCGACGTTGCACTGCACGCGGATCACGCCTCCGCCCCCGGTACCGGAGCCGTTGCACTGGGTGATCGTGGCGTTGGTGGTGTTCGCCGGGAACGGGTCGCAGATCATGGTCGATCCGCCACCGCCTCCGGTGCCCGATCCGACGCACTGTTTCACCGTGGCGCCCGTGGGGGTGACCGTGCCGGTGATGTTGTTGAGGATCGTCACGCTGCAAATCACGTTGGTTCCTCCCCCGTTGCCGGAGCCATCGCACTGGGTCACGGACGTCGTGAGGGTCGGAAAGTTCTGGGTGAGCGTGATGCAGGTGGTCACGGGCGGGGCGCCGGCTGCACCGTGGCAGTCGTTGGTGGTCACGGAGGAACTGACCGCGCCCGTGGCGAGGTTGAGATTATTCGTGATGGTGACATCACAGACCACGGCCTGGCCACCGACATTGTCTGTGCCGTTGCACTGGTTGACCGCGGGAGAGGTGGGAGCGGCATAGCTCGCGAGCGGATGAACGCCGATCAGTGCGGAGACCGCGACGAGAAGCCCGAGAACAAAACCGGACCGCCGCAAATGAGACGTCGTGTTGCTTTTCATATTTATCGCTCCGTATGTTAACTGCACGGTAGCACGGACGTTGTCACGCGGTAGTATGACCGGCTCCGTCAATCTGCGTTCGGTGACTCAGCTGCGGCTGTACACCTCCCCCACGAGCTCCGCGAACAGCTCGTCCTCGTCGCGTTCGAGGCCCCGACGCCTGAACCACTCGCAGACGTTGTGGCAGTCGCGCTGCAACAGCGCCATCCCGCCGGGGTTGCTCACCACGTCCACCAGTTGCGGCAGGTCGATCGCCACGACGCGACCGCGATGCACGAGCAGGTTGTACGGCGAGAGGTCGCCGTGCGCGCTTCCCGCCTCCGCGAACACCCGCATGATCTCCACCACCTGGGCGTAGTAGCCGTCGAGCTCGGCGACCGGGCAGCGCACCTGGGCGAGCCGCGGGGCGGCGATCCGGCCCTCGCCGATGAACTCCATGAGCACCTCGGTGCCGTTCACCTGCACGGGGTAGGGCACCGCCGCACCGCGAGAGTGCATGGTGCTGAGGGCCTCGAACTCGGCATAGGCCCAGCGGGCCGCCGACACGGAGCGCCCGTAGGCGGATCCCCTGGCCACCGCGCGGGAATCGCGAGTGTTGCGCATCCGTCGACCCTCCCGGTATTGGGCCGAGCGGTGGAAGTCGCTGGTCTCGGGAGCGCGGTAGCGCTTCGCGGCGAGGATGGTCGACCGCGCCGGGTCGTCGGGCACGGCGCGTTCGATCAGGAAGACATCCGCCTCCTTGCCGGTCTTGACGATGCCGAGTTCGGTGTCGATGGCGGCCGCCGAGGTGACGACCCAGTCGGGACAGGGACGCGGGCCGCGCTCGCTGGGGGTGATCGCCGGCCAGGTGGACCAGCGCTGGTTCTCGCCTGGCTCGACTGTGGAAAATTCCAGGGAGGAATATGCGAGGAGGGAAGAGCTGAGGGCGACGAGATCGTCGTCGGAAACTGACACGGTGGGTTCTCCAGAGGCTGGAGGCCGCCGGGCGTTAGAGAGTGGCGGCCTCGATGAGTGAGGTGGCGTGGGGGCGCAGCACAAAGACGGTCATCATGGCGTCATCCCCTCTCATCGGCCGCTCGCGGAGCGGTGCCGTGTGGCTTCAGTGTAGCGAGGCCGGGCTTGCTTTCGCGCTCGTGGGCGGGGTGGCCGCCGCGGCCATCCCGGCGAGCGATCGCCGAGCCCTTATTCGGCGTCTGGACCGTCGCCGTCGACGGGCCGGCCTGTCCAGGCTCGCTCGACCGCAGCGTTGACGTCATCGGAGAAGCCACCGTTCCGAAGCGCCGCTCCCGCCTGGGGCGCCGCAACCAACCTTGCGAGGCGATTGACCTCGCTCTTGCTCAGGCCGAGCACCTCGGCGGTCTGCCGCTGGGACAGGCCGCTCAGGGTGCAGCGACGCACCGCCTGGGCCAGCACCAGCTGCATTGTCAGTTCGGCCGTCTCAACCGACCTCTTCGCCCTCGCGACCGCCGCCGCGCACTGCTGGCCGGTGACCGGAAAGTCCGGATACGGCGTGGCCGAGAACTCTTGTCCCATGGTTGGGACAGTACCACCCCGCGCGTCGGCACGGCTCTCGCGCGCGAGCGGGTTGTCGTCCGCCTCACCGCGGCCTATCGTCAGGGGCAACACCACCCACACGACGAGTGAGGAAACCATGAGCGACAACACCTACCGAGTGATCGAAGTCGTCGGAACGTCCCCGGATGGCATCGATGCGGCCATCCGCAACGGCATTGCCCGGGCGTCCGAGACGGTCCGTCATCTCGACTGGTTCGAGGTCATCGGCACCCGAGGCCACATCGAGGACGGCAAGATCGCCCACGTGCAGGTCACGATGAAGGTCGGGTTCAAGCTCGAGTGAGGGCCCCCGCGATCGGGCCGGTCAGACCGCGGCGGGCAGCAGGTCGGCGAGGAGCGCCTGCACCCGCGCCTTGATGTCGTCGCGGATCGGCCGGACCTCCTCGATGGGCTTGCCCTTGGGGTCGGTGAGCTCCCAGTCCTCGTAGCGCTTGCCGGGGAAGATCGGGCACACATCGCCGCACCCCATGGTGATCACCACGTCCGAGTCCTTGACCTGGTCGGTCGTCATCAGCTGCGGCACCGCCTGGGAGATGTCGATGCCCTCCTCGGCCATCGCCTGGATCGCCATCGGATTGATCTGGTCGCCGGGCTCCGACCCACCGGAGCGCACCTCGACGGCCCCGCCCGAGAGCGCGCGCAGGTAGCCGGCGGCCATCTGCGAGCGACCCGCGTTGTGGATGCACACGAACAGAACGGTGGGCTTGTCTGACATGGGTTTCCCTACTCTCGACTACTGCTCAAAGCATAGACCGCTATCTATGGGTTCGCGGCCCGATTCGACCAAAATTCAGGCGGCGTTCACCTGGAGAGACTCGAGAAGAGCCCGCACCCGGGCCTCGATGTCATCGCGAATCTCCCGCACCCGGCCAATCGGCAGGCCAACCGGGTCTGCGATCTCCCAGTCGAGGTATCGCCTCCCCGGGTAGACGGGGCAGGCGTCCCCGCAGCCCATGGTGATGACGACATCCGCCGCACGCACCACCTCGTCAGTCAGCGGTTTCGGAAACTCGCCGCCGATCGAGACGCCGATCTCGTCCAGGGCGGTGATCACCACCGACCGAACGGCGCTGGCGGGCGCCGATCCCGCGGAGCGGACCCGCACTCTGTCGCCGGCCAGGTGGCGCAGGATCCCGGCGGCCATCTGGGACCGGCCGGCATTCTGCACACAGACGAACAGCACCTCGGGCACACGATCCGGGGCGGCGGACTCGCTTCTCGCCAGGGCCGCCAGCCGGTCGGCGGCGAACCGCGAGGTGAGCGAGGGGAGGTAGCGCGTGATCCGCGCGCCCTCGGCCAGGAGGTCGTAGCTCTCCCGCACGTACCGTTCGACGGTCTCCGGGCCGAACACGCCGGAGAACCGCCTCGAGAGATCGGCCGCTATGCGCTCGAGCACACCGTCGGCCATGGCCGTGGCGCGCTGCCCCGTGAGCATCTCCGCCACGCGATCCGCCTGGTCCGGTTGCATCGAGAACCACGCGAGTCGGCCCTCGGGGGTTCGCTCCAGGAGACCCGCGTCGACGAGCGCCTTGAGGTGATGACTCACCGTGGGTTGGCTCAGCCGCAGCTCGGCGGCCAGTTCGCCCACCGAACGCCGCCCGGTCGGGCTGTCCATGATGAGCCCGAGGATGCGCGCCCTCGTCGGATCCGCGAGGAGCCTCAACACCGCGGACGGCGCGGACTCGGTATCCATAGATTGCAGTCTATGGGTCGGCGCGTCACCTACCGATTCGCTCGCCCCAGGAACTCGAGCATCAACGCCGCCACCTCGCTCGCATGGGTCTCCAGAAGGAGGTGCCCACCGTCCAGCAGGTGCACTTCCGCCTCCGGCAGGTCGGTGCGGAACGCCTCCGCGCCGGCCGGCACGAAGATCGGGTCGCCAGCGCCCCACACGACGAGGGCCGGCACCTGGCTCATCCGGAACCACTCGTGCACGGCCGGATACAGCTCAACGTTGGTGTGATAGTCGCGGAACAGGGTGAGTGCCACGTCGACATTCCCCTCCCGTTGCAGATTCGCGAAGTCTGACTGCCACGTGTCCGGGCTCACGAGCGACACGTCAAATGCACCGATGACGTACTGGTCACGGATGCTGTCGGCCGTCAGCCCCGCGCGCAGCGGCGCCTCGTTCTCGGGTGTCGGATGCGCGGTGTGCTCCCACAGTTCCGGCCAGAAGATCTCGCCGAAGCCGTCCGTGTAGGCGTTGCCGTTCTGGCTGATGACGGAGGTGATACGCGTCGGGTCGGCCAACGCCAGCCGCCAGCCCACCGGTGCGCCGTAGTCCTGCACGTAGATCGAGTATGTGCCGAGCTCGAGGAGGTCGGCGAGCGCGCCGACAACCCGAGTGATCGAGTCGAAGGTGTACGAGAATTCGTCGACGAGCGGGGAATCGGAATTGCCGAAGCCGAGGTAGTCGGGAGCCACCACGTGATAGCTCTCCGCGAGCAGGGGGATCAGGTTGCGGAACATGTGTGAGCTCGCCGGCGCCCCGTGGAGAAGCAGGATGTGCGGAGCCGCTGGGTCCCCCGCCTCCCGGTAGAACACCCGCCGTCCCTCGATTTCGACAAAGCGGTGATGGACCTGCACGGTGGTCACCTCAGGCCTGCGATGCCGGGTTGCGAGAGCGGGTGCGACCCCACGCGAACCAGATGACCGGACCGAGGAACGGCACCACGATCACGATGACGGTCCAGGCGCCCAGTTCGAAGGAGGGGATGCCGGGCCGACGAAGGATGCTCGCCAGAGCCGTCGCCCAGAGTGCGACCCACGCCGCGAAGACGACGAAGAGGATTGCGGTGTGCACGATGTTCGCGCTGTCCATTGGTTGCCCTGTCTATTGTTGGGTGGTGAGCGACGAGGCTTCTCGCCGGGCCCACTCGGAAAACGAGGTCGCCGGGCGGCCCAGCACCCGCTCGACGCCGTCGCTGAGGTAGGCGTCTTCGCCGCGGCGAATCCCCCCGAGCATCGCCATGCGCCACGCGATGTAGCCCTCGGGAGTGTTGGCCTCGCGAAGACGCTCCTCGTGCCGAGTGGGGTGCTCGTCCACGAAGGTGAAACCACGGCCCGCGTGCCGGCCCAGCAGGGAGACGGCCTCGTCGAATCCGACCGCACTCGGACCGGAGATGTCGATGGTGTCGCCGGCATAGCCCGGGTCGACCAGCACGGCGGCTGCCACCTCGGCGAGGTCTTCGATATCGATGAAGGGCTCGGCGCCATCCGCGACGGGGGCGAGCACCTCGCCGTTCACGGGCACGAACATCGCCTCGGTGAAGTTCTGGGCGAAGTGGGTCGGTCGAAGGATGGTCCAGTCGAGCGGACCGGCGCGCAGGGCCTCCTCGGCGAGCGCGACGGCTCCGCCCGGGAGGAATTCGACCCCTCGCGCCGAGAGGAACACCGCGCGCTGAACGCCCGCGGCCTTGGCCTCGACGAGGAGCTCGGTCAGGAGACCCGACCAGTCGGTCGCACTGCCGGGGCCGACCAGGAAGACGCCATCGATTCCGGCGAGCGCCGGTCGGTAGGTGGCGGCGTCACGCCAATCGAAGCGCACGTCGCCGCCGGTCCTGCTGGCGATTCGAACGGTGTTGCCGGCGGTGCGCAGGATCTGGGCCAGACGGCCACCGACCTTGCCGGTGCCGCCGATGATGAGATAGCTGTTCATGGTTCTCTTTCGACTTTCGAGTGGTGGGATGTGGGCGGGCGATCAGGAGATGACGAGGCGGTCGATCGTGGTTCCGCCGGCGTTGAGCGTGAGGCGGTACCGCAGCTCGACGATTCCGCCGGGGAAGTTGCCCTCGAGGCGGTTGATCGCCGTGGCCACCCGCCCGTCACGCTCCGCACCGATCAGAGTGCTCGTGTACTCGAACTCGGTGGCGGCGCGCTGGAGAAAGTCCAGTACCTCGGAACGCCCCGCGTAGTGGGTGCCGCCATCGGTGACGGTCGCGGCGGGGGCGAAGAGGGAGGCGGCCGCGCCGGGGTCTGCCCCCTGTGATCGTTCGAGATAGGCGGAGACGACCCCCGGTAGCGCGGCAATGTCGATGTCGGTCATGGTGTCCCGTCTTGAGGTCGGTCAGTTCGATGGAGCGAGGGTCGGGGCTGGATTCTGTGCCGCGGTCGCGATCGCGGCATGGGTCTGTCGGGAGCCGGCGAAGTAGAGCCGAATCGACTTGATGCCGATCGTTGCGATCAACACCGTGATGCCGGCCAGGATGGCGATCGCCAGCCCCTGCCAGCCGAACGGCCGCAGGATCACAAGCCATTCGATCGCGTATCCGCTGACCGCCGCGAAGGGAAAGGTGAACGACCAGAAGCCGAGCGAGAAGCGCAGCGCGCGATAGCGGGGAATCAGGAAGACCTGCATCAGCACCATGACCACGGTCAGGCCCGCGAGAGCGTATTCGACGGGTCCGACCTGCGCCCCGCCGATCGCAAACCAGGCCGTGCCGGCGACGGCCGGCGGGGCCACGATGATGGCGAGCGTGGGAGTCAGCGGAGCGGGCAGCGCCGGCCGAGTCGCGAGCCGAACCATCAGGGCGGCGAAGATCGCGACCCAGAAGAGGATTCCCACGGCGAACGCGCCGATGGCGAGGGCGGTGAGCCCCACCTCGGCGGCCGTCGTCGCCGCGACGAGCCCGGCGGCCACCGTGGGCAGGAAGTATCCCCCGTGCATCGAGTCCGCCTGGAGCGACCCGCTCGTCCAGAAGGTGAGCAACCACCCCGCGAACAGGGCCGCCGCGACTATCGATGCCACGACCAGAACGACGCCAGCCACCGGGATCAGGCGGTACAGGGTGGCCCCCAGCAACATCCCGACGATCGGCACGAGAGCGGCGATCGGACCCTGCGCCGGGTGTCTCAGCTGGCCGGCCAAGGAGTCGGCGCTCCGGGCCCCGCGCACCGAGTGCGCCACTATCAGCCACACCCACGAGATCGCCGCCAGCACCCAGAGGGCATCGGCGATCGCGGCCGGCCAGCCGAGATCGCTGCTCGCCCCGGTCCACACCGCCGCCAGTCCGGAGAGACCGAACGGAATCGCCAGCGTGTTCAGCGGGATGCGGGTGGGTGTCG
Organism: Lacisediminihabitans sp.; assembly: GCF_043726815.1. Classification (NCBI taxonomy): domain Bacteria; kingdom Bacillati; phylum Actinomycetota; class Actinomycetes; order Micrococcales; family Microbacteriaceae; genus Lacisediminihabitans; species Lacisediminihabitans sp. The sequence goes on along the minus strand of NZ_JAYSJZ010000058.1, from coordinate 47,947 downwards.
CGAGTGAGGTCATGGCCCTATCCTAACGCTTTCTTTCTCAATAATCCATTAGTAGGATTTCGCGACTCTCACGGGGCGGGGATGACGACGGGCAGGTCGCTCTGGATGTCCAGCCGAGAGATCGACCAGACGCCGTGGCCCTTGACGAACGTCGCCGCGTAGTAGCCCGACTCGTAGGCGGTGATGGTGCCCGGGGCCCCCGCCGTGCCGGCCGGCCATCCCCCCGCGGGCTCCGCGGCTCCCTGGATGGCGTAGGTGGTGAACTGCATGCTGAGATGGCCGCCGGACTCCGACGCTGTGGAGATCGGGGCCGTGATCACGTGATGTTCGGCGCCCAGCGCGGGAAGGGGCGCCTGGGCGTGAGCCACCGCGTTGGCGATCGCCGGGCGTCCCACGATCGGGGTCGTCACCGCCGAGTACCCGCCGGAGCCATCGGGCGCGAGGATATTCACGGAACCGTGCTCGGTGAACAGCGCCGCGAGGGTGGCCCCGTCACGATGGTCCGTTGCGTGGACGTACTCGGAGAGCACCTCCTGCATCTCGACCGAGGCTGCGGCATCGACCCGCGTCGAGGGGGATCGGGCCGGCACCGTCGCCGCGGCGGCGGCGCCCGCCGCGCCGATCACGAGCACGCCGGCGAATGCAACGCTGCGCCAGGCTGTGCCTGGAATGGTGATGAATGGGTTCTGCACAGTGGTTCTCCTTGCTGGTCGGTGAGGTGCGCCGGGGCGTCAGGCCAACGGCGATCGGGCGGGCGGCTACACGAAGTAGGCGTCCATCATCGGGATGTCGCTGATGTAGGTGTCGATTCGGGATGCCCTGCCGGCCTCCAGGGTCACGGCCGAGACGAGATACTCGTCGAGGATCAGGCCGTTGTGGCTGCCGGTGTTGTGCAGGGTCATTGCCACGCCGTCCGGGCTGACCATCCCGTTCTGGATCTCGATCTGCACCTCGTACCCGGCGAGCTTCTGCAGTCGGCCGAAGATTCCGTCCACCCCGACGGTCTCGCCAGAGACCGCGTTGCTCCCGGGCAGCGCCCACACCACGTCCTCGGTGACGAGTTCCGTCAGTCGCTCCCGGTCCAGGGTCGACAGGGCGGCGCGCAGGTCGTTCACGAATTCGGCACGACTTTCGTAGGTAATCAAGGGGTTCTCCGATGCATTGTTGAGAGTGTTTTGAGACGGATTGTTGGCTTGGAGGCACCATCGCCCTCGGCACGAGTCTGCGCGCCGGGTCCGGTCAGGTCCATGCAGTTTTCTTTCGCCACCACCACAATCAGATTGATGGTGGGCTCACCGCGACGGTGCGTTCGGGCGGAGTGTGCAGTTCAGCCGGCGTAGAGGGATCGTGCCGCAGCGATGAAGTCCTCGACCTCGGGCCGCGGACGGGCGGCAGCGACGGTGGCGAGGGCGACCGTGTATGGCGGGGCGTCGGTCACGGGCCGGTAGACGATGTCCGCGCGCTGGTAGTATCGCGCCGCGGTCTCGGGCAGCAGCGCGATCCCGTGCCCGAGCGCCACCGCCTCCAGCTTCTCCTCCATCGTGCGAACCCCCGGGAAGGCGGCGTCGCGACCGGTGCCGTGAACGGGCGCGGCGTCGTACCGCAGCATGGGCTCGTCGGCCAGGTCGCCCAGAGTCACCGAGGTCATGGCCGCGAGCGGATGGTCAACGGGGAGGGCGATCATCTCCGCGTCGTCGAACAGGTCCACCACCCGCAGACCCGTCCCCTCCACGGGGGTTCTGATCCACGCGACGTCGACCCGGCCGCCGAGCAGGGCGGCTCCCTGCTCGTCCCACTCGATGCGATGGGCGACGACCACGACATCCGGATGGCGCCGGGTGAATCTCTGCACCACCGGGGTGATGATGATCCCCGGGCGGAATCCAATCGACAGGGTGGCCACACTGCCGCCCTCCGCCCGCACCCGACGACGGGCCGCGAGGCTCGCCGTCAACAGGGACGACCCCTCGAGCACGAGGGCGTGACCGGCCTCGGTCAACGAGACCGCGTGCGTTCCCCGAACGAACAGCCGAACGCCCAGGTCGCGCTCCAGGGCCTTCACCGCGCGGCTGAGGGCGGGTTGGGCGACACGCAACTCCTCGGAGGCGCGGCGAAAGTTGAGGTGCGCGGCCACGGCCAGGAAGTACCGCACCTTGCGCAGGTCCAGTTCAGTTCCCTGGTCGAGATACAACGCGGGCGCGGTCATGCCGGAACCGCATCACGGTGGTCGTTTTCGGTCTTGGACACGCACCGGCTCTGTCGCGGATGCTGGAGCAGGCCACCCACACGAGTGGCCGTGCAGCAGTTCACACCTTGGAGAACCCCGTGCCAACAGTACTTTTCGCCATCACCGCGTCGCCGATCTGGACGATGAAGGACGGCTCGACGATTCCGGCGGGCTTCTGGGCCGAAGAGGTCGTCGACCCGTACGACATCCTCACGGCCGCGGGAATCACGGTGAGATTCGCCACTCCGCACGGGGCGCCCGCCCCGCTCCAGTCCTACAGCCTCGACGAATCGATGACCGGTTCCGCCGAGAGGTCTGCCGAGCTTCGGGCGGCCCTCGCCGTGCTGGCCACCGACCTGGCGCACCCGATCGCCCTGGCCGAGGTGGACGTCGACACCATCGACGCCATCTACATCCCGGGAGGAACCGGACCGATGGAGGATCTCTTCCGCGACGCCGATCTCGGACGCCTGCTGGGCCGGCTTCAGGCCCGCAACGCCTTCATCGCCGCAGCCTGCCACGGCACCATCGCCCTGCTGTCGGCTCGCACCGCCTCCGACGCGTGGACCTTCGCGGGCTACGAGCTGACGGGATACACCAACGAGGAGGAAGCCCTGGGTGGGCCAGGAGACGCGGCCCCGTTCACGCTCGAAAACCGGCTTCGAGCCGAGGGAGCCGGGTACGTGTCCGGAGTCCCGTGGACCCCGTTCGTCGTCACCGATCGCAATCTCATCAGCGGGCAGAACCCCGCCTCCGCCGCCGAGGTCGCCCGGCAGCTCGTCGCGTCCCTCGCCTGACCGAGGCCGTGGGGTGGCGGTGCTCACACCGCCACCCGCGCGGCGCACGGAACGACCGGCGGCAGTCCGCATCACGCGGAGATGTAGCTGCCGACGGCGCCCGGCACGGTACCCGCCGACGAGGAGACGTAAGAGCCGTTTCCGTCGGAGCCGACGACCGACACTCCCGTGAAGCTGCCGGATCCGAGAACCGGGACACCGGAGCTGACGTAGTGGCCAATGACACCACGGGAGACCGAGGGCGCCAGGCCGTCGCCGCGAGTCAGGAATTGAGAGGTGCGCGATGGGGCGTGTTGGGACATTGCGTGCGGCTTTCGTCGAGGGGATGGTCATCCCATTCTCTCCTGCCTAATGGTTAAAGTAAAGTTAAACCATTAGTTGCCCGCGGTGCCGCGTCGAGCGGGACGCCCTAGGCGGAGACCGCCGCCCGCGCGTGGCGCGCGACCCGCTCCCGGTTGCCACAACCCTCCGGGGTGCACCACTGGCGCTTCGCGTTCAGCGCGACGAAGAACATGCTGCAGGTGGGTGAGGCGCAGCGCCTCAGCCGATCCGCGCTGCTCCCGGTCAACACCGAGATGGCCGATCGCGCGGCGACCGCCAGCGAGAGCGCGCCGGGGGTCTCCGCCACCCACCGCACGCGGGAGATGGTGGTGGTCCCGGTCGTCGACAGCTCCGGTTGGGCGACCGCGGCGGCCGCCAGCTCGTTCACCAGGCGAAGCGCCTCCTCGTCGAAGGGCGCGCCGTCCACCTTCGCGTCGAACAGCGTGCGGATCGCCGCCCGCAGCCGCTGGGCGCTCACCAGGTCCGGTGCGCCCGAGCCCTCGGGCAGTTGATGCTGTTCGATCCCCCAGAAGGCCTCGTTGCGCCGAGCGTCTCCAATCAGGTCCAGCGGAGGATCGAATGACATCTTGACGGTGTCGGCGAGGTCGACGGCGAGCGGCTCTCCGGCCACGACCAGTCCGGCCTCACGGGCGGCTTCCTTGGAAACGAGTGACGGCGTGCGCATGCCGACAGTATACTCCGCAATAACGGATAACCCGGCAATTGTGCATTAGTTCGTCGACGTCGCGCCGCCAATTCCTAGGCGACGTCACCGCCGAACAGCCCGTCCGGGTCGAACCGGCGCCGCAGGTCGTTCACCCGGGCGGCCGTCGCGTCGTCGAAGGACTTCTGCGGTGCGCCGAGCCTCTCGACAAAGCTCGGCACCGTGTAGTCGGAGGTCCATGGGGCGAGTACCGAGCGGAGGCGGTCGAGTTCCGCCGCCACCTGTTCTTCGGCGTTCGGCCCGGCGATGATCCCGACGGCGAAGAAACCGTACTCGCCACTGACCGAATTCACCGCGCCGCCGGTGGGATCGGCGACGGCGAGAGCCCCGCCCAGTTGGCGCAGTTCGACGACGGCGAGGCTTGCCGCCGACGGCTCTGCCACGGCTTCGGTCAGGGCATTGACGGCGCCCGCCCCGAGCTCAGTCAGCGAGACATGGTCACCGAAGAACGGAACAGGAACGGGGGGATCGGCGTGGGTGGTCGACACGTCGAGCGCGCCGCCGCGGTGCCAGGTGTCCAGGAGGGGGGTCACCCTCGCACGGATCGGGTCGAGCAGTCCGTTGATCACGTCCGTCGCGCTGAGGTCGCCGGCTTCGAGCACGGCACCGTCGATGCAGACCACCGGCCCATCGGTGAGTTCGGCGGGAAGGCCGGGCTGCGGGGGGATGCGCATCACCCGGAACGCGGTGGACGCGCGGTCGCTGGCGGTGCGGCACCAGGCATCCCAGGCCTCCAGGACGGTGGCCATCGCGGACGCCGGCCAGAACGTCGAGCCGGTCACGACGGAGGGGACATCGACGAGACCGACGGTCACCGACGTCACGACCCCGAATCCGCCGCCTCCCCCGCGCAGCGCCCAGAAGAGGTCGCTGCCGCTCTCGGCGTCGACCGTGACCAGGGAGGAATTGGCCAGCACGAGGGTGATCGAGCGAACCGAGTTCGACGCGACTCCATGCCTGCGGCCGTAGAAGCTGATGCCGCCCTGGAGCAGGTAGCCGATGGCGCCGACGGTGGCACTCGACCCGTGAAGCGGGGCGAGACCGAACGGCGCGGATGCCGCGACGACGTCGCCCCAGGTCGCGCCGGCGGGAATCACCGCGGTCTTCTCCGCGGGGTTCACAAAGACTGGGGAGTCCATCTCCGTTCGGATGAGCAGGGCATCACCCATCGGACGGACCGAATTGAACCCGTGCCCGGTCGACTGAACCCGCACCTTCACCGCGCGCTCCCGGGCGAGAGTGACGAGATCCTGCACCTGGCTGCTGGTGGTGGCCACCGCCGCGGCGATCGGCGCGATCGTGGAGCGCAGGTTGTAACTCGCGGTTGCCGCCGCGTAGCCGGCATCGCCGGGGACAGAGAGAGTCGGTGGCGTCGTGACGGGGGAGGTCATGAGTGATCCTTTTCGTACTGTCGGTAATCTAATGTATTTCTTAAGCCTAAAGCATTAGGACGCCGCGACCCTGCGCTTCGGGTGATTCAACCACGGCGGGTCCGCGGGATGCTGATGAACAGGATCACGCCCGCCGCAGACACCGCGGCGGCCACGGCGAAGACCGTGCCGAACGCCCCCATCGTGGGAACGGACACCCCAGACGTCGTGGTGGCGTTCGCCGCCAGGGTGAGACCGACGAACGCGGAAGCGAGGCTGGATCCGAAGGTGCGCATCACGGAATTCAACCCGTTCGCCGCCGCGGTCTCCGACGCCGAAACCGCCCGCATGATCTGGGTGGGCATGGCGGCGTAGGCGAAACCGATACCGAGCCCTGCCACGATGGTGAGGCTCACCACCTGCCAGAGCTCGCCGTGCAGAAACGCCGCGGCGAGGAAGCCGGCCACGAGGATCAGCCCGCCGATCGAGAGGCTTGTGCGCGGACCCCGCGCCGCGGACACGCGCGCGGCAAGGGGTGCAATGAAGAACATCACCAGGCCGAGGGGCATCAGGCAGAGGCTCGACAGGAGAAGGCCCTGACCGAGTCCCACGCCGGAGCCGACCGGCGCCTCGAGGATCACGGGCAGTCCGGCCGACACCGTGAAGAAGGCGAAGCCGATCGTGATCGACCCGAGATTCGTGAACAGGACCGGACGCTGTGCCGCGAGTCGAAGGTCAACGAGCGGGAGCGGGGTGCGCAGCTCGAGGGCTCCCCAGACCAGCAGCACAGCGACCCCTCCCGCCAGCAGGGCCACCGTGGCGGCGCTCCCCCATCCCCAGGTGGAACCCTTGGAGAGGGCGAGCAGGATGCCGACCACGCCGATCGCGAAGCCCACCGCTCCGAGAAAGTCGAAGCTGCCGCCGGCGCGAGGTCCCGCCACCGGGATGAAGACCCACACCAGCACCATGGCGATCAACGCGAGAGCCGCCGAGAACCAGAAGAGCACGTGAAAGTCGAAATTCTCCGCGATCCAGGCCGCCGCCGGCAATCCGATCGCCCCGCCGACCCCGAGGGTGGCGCTGACCAGCGCCACGGCTCGGCCGAGCGCCCGAGAGTGGATGACGTCCCGCAGGATGCTGATGCCCAGGGCCACGACCCCCAGTCCGATGCCCTGAAGCGCTCGACCGACGATCATGGGAGCGAGGCTGTCGGAGAACGCGCAGACCACGGACCCGGCCAGCGTCAGCAGCAGGAGGATGAGGACAATCCTGCGTTTGCCGAACATGTCACCCAGCCGACCCGTGATGGGGGCGGTCACCGCGGCGGCCAGAAGCGTGGCGGTGAGTACCCAGGCGGCGTCCCCGCCGCCGGCGTGAAGCAGCACGGGCAGTCGAGGGATGATGGGCGTCACGACGGTCTGCATGAAGGCCGCGATGAGCCCGGACGCGGCCAGGGCGAAGGTGATGGCACGGTCGTTGTGCCGGCGCCGCGGCGCAGCGGGAACGCCGTCGGAGTCGGTGACTGAAGCGGGAGTGTCGGTCGTCGGGATCATGGCGTGCTCCTCTTGGCGGCGACGGCGGTCACCTCACGTGCGCGGAATGGCACGGGCCCCGGAGACTCCGGGGCCCGTGGTGTGGCATGAGCCGGGCTAGGCGTGCGCGAAATCGGTGGTGTGGGCGATGAGCTTCGAGGCGTCGTAGTCGCCCTGGAGGTCATCGATCTTCACCCCGATCCGGCCCATGGCGTCGGAGCCCAGGATGATGCGGTGGACCGTCGGGTTGTTCGTGAGCTGCTCGTAGATCACGCGCGCGGCACGCCGGGGATCGCCAGGGAACATGATGTCGCTCAGCGACTTGACGTTCTGCATGGCCCGGAAGAAGTTGCCGGACGTGGCGTCGTAGTCCGGCAGAAGTTCGCCGGAGAAGTGCGTGCGCCCGTCGATCCCGGTGAGAAACGAGCCAGGCTCGATGAGGATCGCCTTGAGCCCCGAGGGCTCGATCTCCTGCCAGAGCGACTCGGTGAGGCCCTCCAGCGCGAACTTGCTGGCGGAGTAGAACGCGTTTCCCGGCAGGCTCGCGATGCCGTCCATGGACGACATGTTGACGATCATCCCCGACCTGCGCGCCCGCATCGCCGGCAACGCCAGGCGCAGAAGAGCGACGGCCGCGAAGAAGTTGACCTCGAAGACCTTGCGGTAGTCCTCCTCCCGCTGCTCCTCGATCGCGCCGAGGTAGTCGATTCCTGCGTTGTTGACCAGGTAGTCGATCTTTCCGAACCGCGAGTGGGCCTGGTCGATCAGTTTCTTTCGCTGACCCGGGTCGGCGACGTCCACCGCCACGACGAGGGACTTCGTCGGGTAGCGGGATGCCAGCTCGTGCATCGCGGCCTCGGTGCGCGCGGCCAGCACGACCTCGTCGCCCCGGGAGAGCACGTGCTCGGCCAGGTCGTAGCCCAGCCCGCTGGAGGCGCCGGTGATCAGCCATGTCGATGTGGTGTTCATGATGGTTCTCTTCTCTTGTCGGTGGGTCGTGGATGCGCGCTAGGCGCTGGCGGGAAAGTCGGCGGAGGCGCTCACGCTCGCCCACTTCTCGGTCTCCGCGGCACGGGCATCCGCCGCCGACCGGATCAGGCTCACCGCTCCGGCGCCGAGCACGAGGCGCAGGGGCAGGTCGTGGCCGTTGACCGTCTCGACGATCACCTTCGCCGCCCGCTCCGGATCTCCCGGCTGATTGCTCGCGTTCGCGGCGCGGTAGGCGTTGAGGGCGCCCACGGTCTCCTCGTAGTCCGCTCCGACGGCGTGGAGCTGCATGGATGAGCCCTGCCAGTCGGTTCTGAACGCCCCGGGCTCGACGATCATCACCCTGACTCCGAAGGGTCGCACCTCATTGGCCAGCACCTCGGAGAAGCCCTCGACGGCGAACTTCGCCGTCTGGTACGCCCCCATTCCCGGAGTGCCGCCGACCCGCCCACCCACCGAGGAGAACTGCACGATGGTGCCGGAGCGCTGCGCGCGCGTCACGGGCAGAGCGGCCCTGGTCACGTTGACCGTGCCGAACAGGTTCGCCTCGACCTGGCCGCGGAAGTCTTCGTCCGTCATCTCCTCGATCGGCGCGCTGTTCGCATAGCCGGCGTTGTTCACGACCACGTCGAGGGATCCGAACTCCTCCACGGCGAACCTCACGGCCGCCTTCGCCGAGGCGTCATCGGTCACGTCCAGGGCGAACGTCCGCACGCTCTCGCCGTGGGCCTCCACCAGGTGCGCGAGTTGTTCGGGGCGGCGCGCGGTCGCGACGAGCCGATCGCAGCTGGCGAGCACCGCCCTGCTCAGCTCCGCACCGAACCCTCGCGAACTGCCCGTAATGAGCCATGTCTTCGTCATCGGATGCTTCCAATCGGTAGGTGGTGCGAAACAACTAAACGGTTATTCGGTTGTTGATAACGACCTAACACCCTTCCCGATGTCCTTGTCAACTAAAAAGTTAGTTGTAGGATCGGGAACATGATCCGAGACGCCGAGCGCACGAAGAAACTGCTGCTGAAAGCCGCCACCGACGAATTCGCCGCCTATGGGATCGCCGGCGCCCGAATAGATCGCATTGCGGCCAGCGCCGGCGTGAACAAGGCGATGATCTACAGCTACTTCGAGAGTAAGGACAACCTGTTCGATACCGTCTTCAACGCCATGACGAGTGCGTCGCTCGAGCAGGTTCACTTCGACGTCACCGATCTGCCGGACTACGCCGGTCGCCTGTTCGACTCGTTCGAAGACAACCCGGACACGGTGCGGCTCACCACCTGGTACCAGTTGGAGAGGCCGCATGGGGTTCCCCTGCACGCCGTGGTGGCATCCAACGCCTCCAAGCTCCATGAGTTGCGCGGCGCGATTGCCGCCGGCAGTCTTCCCGACCGCTTCGAACCGGTGGAGATCCTCGCCCTCGTTCGCGCGGTGGTGCTCTCGTGGTCGACCACGGTTCCCGAACTGGGTCCCGCGGTGCCGAAGGACAGGGCTCGGCGGCGTGCTGTCATCGTCGACGCGGTGCGCAGGCTCGTCGCCTTCGACTGACGGACAGGCTCGACGAATGCCGACTACGCGTACTGAGCCTCGTCAGACCCGAAGGACCAATTCGCTCGATGTAATGCTGATCGATGGCGAGGTTGCTGGGTTCATGCTCCGAGAGGATCACGAATCGGTCACCCAACGGCACCGACGCCGTCGCGATTTGGTCGAGGGAGGGGTTCCCCGACCGAGCCTGCGCCGAAACCTGCGGAAACTCCATTTACTTCTTCTTGGCACGAGGCTAATTTCTATTTATGTTGGATATTCGAAAGCTCAACATGCTTGCCGAACTCGACCGGCTGGGCACCATCGCGGCGGTGTCCCGATCGCTTCACCTGACCGCCCCGGGAATCTCGATGCAGCTGGCCGCGCTCGAGCGTGAAATCGGGGTGCAACTCACCGAGAGGCAGGGGCGCCGAATCGTCCTTACGCCCGCCGGGCGCCTGCTCGCCCACCACGGAAGCAGCATCGTCGACATGTTGACCGTCGCGGAGATGGAGGTGGCATCGATCCGAGACGGGGCGGTCGGAACCTACCGGGTCGCCGCCTTCCCCACCGCTGCCGCCGCGATTCTGCCGGCAGCGTGGGAATCGATCAGCGCCGCGGGCGACCGGGGGCTACAGCTTCGCCTGCTCGAGATGGAGCCGAGCGTCTCGATGCCGGCACTCGCCGCGGGAGAGATCGAACTCGCGGTCGTTCACCACTACTCGAACATGCCGCCCCTCACTGGCGCCGGCCTCACCATCACCCCCATCGCCACCGAGACCGTGCGCCTGGCCGTGCCCGAGCGTGAGTGGTCCGGCTCGACCCTTCGCGCCGACCTCAGCGACTTCGCCGTGCACGACTGGATCGTGCCCAACCGGGAGTGGACCTGCTACGACATGGTGCATCGGGCGACCGACCTCGCCGGATTCGAGCCCCGCACCGTGGCGGAGGCCACCGACTTCCGGGTTCAACTCGCCCTCGTGGCCGCGGGCGTGGGGGTCGCGCTGATCCCCCAGCTCGGCGCCCTGGACGTCCCGCCGGGGGTGGTGCTGCTGGAGCTCGAGGAGCCGGTCTTCCGACACATCGTCCTCGCGTCTCGTCGGGCAGCGGCATCCGACCCCGGGCTCAAACGCATCGCGGCGGCGATCACGGCATCCGCGATGGTGGGCCTTCCCGCCGGAGTGATCCCCGAGAAATAGTGCTCCTCGGTCACGGTGCCGCCGGTCGGGAGTACAGCAAGTAGTCGCCTTCCTCCCCCGTGAAGCGATACCCGGCCGCTTCGTAGAGCCCTTGGGCAGGATTGTCGCGGTGCACTCCGAGTCGCAGTTCCGTCGCGCCGTCCCTGGCGGCATCCGCGTGGAATTGCCGCAGCAGTCGGGCGCCGAGACCCCGTCGGCGATGATCGGCCGAGACGTTCATCGTGACGAGGTCGCGACGGGGCCCTCCCGCAGCCACATCTCGTACCCCACCACCGTGCCGTCGTGCTCGAACATCACCGTGCGGTCGAGGTTGTCGATCCAGAGCTGCAGGTTCCTGTCGATGGCGAGTGTCCAGCCCGCCTCGCTTGCCGGCTCCATCTCCCGCAGGTACGCGCGCTCAGCCCTGAGGATGGCCGGAAGATCGCGGACGCCGGCCGCCCGGGGCTCGACAGGGATCGGCACGGTGTGGTGAGACAGGTTGTCCATGAGTGATCCCAGGGTTGTGAGCAGCGGCCGCAGGCACGAGGCCACAAGCACCCTAACCCCGGCCGGCGGCGTCAGGGCCCGACCCGGGAGGTCACGCGCGGGTTATCGAGAGGTAGCCCTGGGTCGTCGCCGGTGAGATCGGAAACGCTCCGCTCCAGAGGTCTTCGATGAAGCGACTCGCGCTCTGGTAGCAGAACGACGACGAGGTGTGGCCGAAAATGCGGGCGGCATCCAGCCACAGGGGCAATTCCGCGCGAAAGTACGAGGTCGCGATGTCGACGCGTTCGCGCATCGGCCTGTCGCCGGACCAACTGTCTGCTGCTCGGATAATCGGTGGTCGGCCGGGTGATCGCCAGGGAGAAGTCCGCGCACGAGTTGAACGTCTCCGTGTCAAGCGCCAGCGAGTCGAGGTAGCGGGGGATCGCACACAGGTCGGACCAGTTCGCGACCCCCGAGCCCGGTCGCCCTCCTCGATGATCGCGCCATCGTCGCGCCGGAACGTGCGCGCGTAGGAGTTCGCGGGAGGGAGCAGCTCGGGAAGAAACGCGATCGTGTCGCCGGCCGCCGCCGTATGGAGGAACGCCTCGAAGCTTCGAGTCCACATCTCGCGGAAGTGCCCGATCGCGAGGTTGTCCGAGTCGTCCGTGACATCCACCTGGATGCATCCGGGAGACCCGATGCGACCGTGCAGGAATCGAACCCGCTCGAAGACCGGGTGAAGCGCATCCAGCTTGGCTTCGAGGTCGCCGTAGACGAGCTCCACGCCGGTGTACCAGTGCGAGAAGTCGCCGTTGAGGAGCAGGCCCGGATGACGAGCGACCAGCTGGAGGGTTCGCCACGGATCCTGGGTGACCGTGGCTCGATGCGTCTCGACGAAGAGCGGAAAGCCGAGGCGCTCTGACACCGACACGATGTCGGCGATCAGCGCATCCGCCTCCGCGTCGCCCTCGAACCCGGTGCCCACGTGAAGCGTGGCGCACCCATAGACCCGGGCGATCCCGTCCGACGCGATGCGGTGGGCGTCGCCGAGACGGTCCACCCGCCCCATCCCGACGCTGCGCAGTCCGGCCCCGGCCGCAAGCACGTCGTCGGCATCCTGCACCAGCACGAAGCCCGCCGCGCGGATCGCGGCGTAACGCTCCTCGGCGCCGAGCGCGGCAAGCTCGGTCGGCGGCAGATCGCGGAGGGTGCCGAGGTTGAGCCCCAGCTCGAGGGCCGGGGGCCCGGCATTGCTCACACCGGGCGACCATTGGGTCGGGTGGCGACGCTGCCCGCGCTGCAATACGAGCCGGGGCTGTGCACGCCGTGCGCGACGCGAAGCTCGTGCTCGTGGTCATCCCCCAGCACCGGCGCCAGGTCGTCGGCCACGGTCCACTCGAACCCCGCGGCCTCGGGGTTCTGACGTCGCCACTCGTGCAGCCCCAGCGACACGAGGCGCAGTCGCTGGTCGATGAACTCACGATCCCAGGGCCCTTCGGCGATGATCTGCTGGGCGGAGCGGAACTCGTAGTAGATGGTTCGTCGAAGCTTGTTCGCCAGGGTCGCCTCCGAGCCATGCACGAGCATGACGTCGTGAACGAGAACGTCTCCCGGGTTCAGCTCGGTCTGCACGACGCCCGGGGCGTCCCAGCCGAATTCCTCCTGCAACTGGCAGACGTCCACGATCTGCCGGTGCGATCCCGGCGCCACTCGAAGCGAGCCCGCGCCCGTGCGGCTCTCGTCCAGGTAGACGTCCACGTTGAAGATCCGGTGAGTGCGCGGGTGCACCGCGTCCTGGTGCCAGTCGATCGGCGCGCCGTCGCCCGTGTTCTTGAACACGAGCGATTCGTAGGTCGGCACGAAGTCGGGTCCGGCGAGTCTCTCGGCGATGCCCAGCATTTCGGGGCTCCCCAGCAGCTGGAGAGAGGCGGCCTCCTTCTTGTTGTGGAGGTAATTGATGCGGAAGAGCACCCGGCCCGATGGCCTGGTGGCGAAGTTGTAGTCCCCGTCGCCGGCCGACTCGTCGGGCAGCGCGTGGCCGTCGGCGATCCATCGCACCGAGGCGTGCTGGAGTTTGCGCAAGAGTTCACCGCCGATGCGATTGCGCAGGATGACGTATCCGTGCTCGTCGAAGTGCGCGATCTCCTCTGCCGAGAGGTGGTAGCCGCGTGGGGTGACCTCGCGCTCCGCGGCGGTGTCGGCGGCCGTGTTCGGTGTCTGGTTCATGAAGAAGTCCTCCTGGTTACCTCGACACTAGGATTAACCTTCTCGTTATAGTTCCGCGTTTTCCCCGCTAGATTCCAGAAAGTCACCATGTTCCCCGAGCCTCGCCAGTGCGGCAATTCCTTCGGGTTCGGCGCCTGGCGCGGCACATCCACGGTCATGGCGGCACCCCACGCGCACAACGACATCGAAATCAACTTCTCCGAGTCGCCGCTCACCTACGACTCGGGGGGCCTCACCTCCACGCCGCCCGCCGGGGTGCCCTTCGCGTTCTGGGGCGCGAAGCCGCACCAGCTCGTCGACATCGATCCGCACCGGCCGCTCGCGTTCGTCACGATTCCGCTGGCCAGGTTCATGGGCTGGGGAATTCCGCTCACGGCCAAGAACCGCCTCTTGCAGGGCGACATCCTGATGGGGTCGCACCTGTCCGTCGACGGCCTGGACGGGCTCTGGGTTCGGTGGGCCGACGAACTCCACCTCGGCGTCGACCAACAGGTTCGGGCATCCGCGTTGGAGATAGAGGCCCTCCTCATGCGGATGGCGCTCGGGGAATGGGCGGCCCCGACCCGGCACTCTGACCGCTCCTCCCTCACCCTGAAGCGGGCGGCCGACATGGCGACCTTCATCTCGGCGAACGCGCATTCCGACCTGAGAACGAGCGAGGTCGCCAGAACTGTGCACCTGCATCCGAATCGCGCCGCGGCCATCTTTCGCGACGTCTTCGGCGTGAGCATCTCCGGCTATGTCGGTCAGTTTCGGGTGGCCGAGGCCCAGCGGCTGCTGCTGACGACCGAGCTCAGCTCAGCGGCGGTCGGCTTCGAAGCCGGATTCCAGTCGGTCAGCTCGTACCACGAGACGTTTTCCGCGGTGTGCGGAATGTCTCCCACGCGGTGGCGGCAGCGCCACCTCGCCGCGTCCTGAGCGCTCGGCACCTCGGGGGGCCCGCCCGCACGTCTCAGTCGCCGCCGTGCCGGGGTGCCGAGGCGGCCCGATCGAGCACCTCGAGAATGTGCTGGTATTCGTGCCCGGTGGCCCGGGTCATGCCTATTTCGCAGGTGCGGTTGCAGGAGACGTAGGCATCGAAGTCGCCCGCCGCGACCTCCTCTGCCTCCCGAGCGGTCGCGCTGGCGGTGAGTTCCGGATGCAGCATGCCCCGGTCGCCCGCGAAGGCGCAGCATCCCCAGTCGTCGGGCACCGTCACCTCGCTCGCGACGGCGGCCGCGAGGGCGGAGAGGTTCGGGTTGGAGCCGGCCCGGGTGCTGGAGCAGGTGGGATGCACGACCACGCTGTTCAGGGTCGGCGTCACGGTGATCTTCGGCAGAATCTGGTCCGCCGCGAAGTCCACCGCGTCGACGAGGCGCATCGAGTGGAATTCGGGATGCTTCTCGATCGCCTTCTCGAGGGCGAGAACGAGCCCCTCGGAGCAGGAGGAGTTGTCGCAGACAATCGGCAGCGCGCCCCCGCCTGACGCCTCCCAGAGGGCGCCGACCGTTCGGTCGACCATGTCCGAGTAGCCGTCGAGCATGCCCTTGGACTTCCACGGCGTGCCGCAGCAGAGGCTGCCGATGCCCTGGGGGCGAATGAGTCCGATGCCCGCCTTGGCGGCCAGGGACTCGAAGGCGAGGGCGATTCCTTCGCCGCCCTCGGCGGGGCCGAACATCGTTCCCACGCAGGCCTGGAAGTACACAACCTGGCCGAGCGCCGGAGTTGTGCGGCCCGCACGCCGCCCGCCACCCTTCGGCAGGTCCCTGCCCCACAGCGGGAGGGTGTCCTTGCCCAACACGACGCGAGCCACGGTGTTCGGAACCGTGATGAGCGGGGCGGGCAGTGCCGCAGCGACGCTGAGCGCGGTCGACGCGACGGCGGTCACGGGTCCCCACGCCCTGCCGGCGGCGCTCCAGATCGCGCTCTCGACGGCCCCCACGGTCTCGGACCGAAGCCTGCGCACCAGGTCACCCGTGTTGATGCGCACCGGGCAGGCCGTCTGGCACATCCCGTCGACGGCGCAGGTGTCGACCACCTCGTACTCCTGCTCGCGCCGCAGTTCCTTCGCCAGGCCGGTGTCCCCGCGCCGCTCGGCCTCCGCGATCGCGCGACGGACGACGATGCGTTGCCGGGGAGTTGTGGTGAGGTCCTTGCTCGGGCAGACCGGTTCGCAGTAGCCGCACTCGACGCAGCGGTCGACCTCCTCCTCGACCGAAGGCGTCGACTTCAGGTGACGCAGGTGCAGGTCGGGGTCGGTGGTGAGGATCGTGTCCGGGTTGAGGATGCCCGCCGGATCGAACGCCCGCTTGATCTCGAGCATGATGCCGTACAGCACCGGCCCGTACTGGCGTTCCACGAACGGGGCCATGATGCGCCCGGTGCCGTGTTCGGCCTTGAGGGTGCCCCCGGCCCCCAGCACCAGCTCGACCATCTCCTCGGTGAATGCGCGATACCGGGCGACGTTCGACTCGAGCTGGAAGTCCTCATTGATGAGGAAGTGGACATTTCCATCCTTGGCATGGCCGAAGATCACCGCGTCGCCGTATCCGTGAACCTGAAACAGTCGGTCGAGGCCGGCGCAGGTCTCGGACAGCCGCGCCACCGGCACCGCGATGTCCTCGAGTAGCGCGGTCGTCCCCGACGGGCGCGCGCCGGCGATGGTCGCGTACAGGCCCTTGCGGATGTGCCAGAGCGAGGCCCCGAGCTTTGCATCCGAGGTGAGCTCCGGCCGCGCCGCGAGAGGCAAGCGATCGAAGAGCTCGACGGCGCCGCGGCTGAGCGCCTCCAGGGCCTCGGGGGTCGCGGACTGGTACTCGACCAGCAGTGCGCAGTGACCGAGGATCGCAAACGGGGGAAGCGCCTCGCGGGACTCCGGGTCGCCGAGCGCGGCTCGCAGGGACGCCGCATCCATGAGTTCCACGGTCGCCGGGTCAGTGGCGATGATGTCGACGAGGGCGTCAGTCGCGTCGCGCAGGGAGTCGAAGACGAGAAGCGCAGTCGCGGCGTGTCCGTGCAGCGGCACGGTGTTGAAGGTTGCCTCGGCGACGAATCCGAGCGTGCCCTCGCTGCCGACCATGAGATGGGCGAGGATCTGCACCGGCTCTTCGTGGTCGAGCAGGGAGTTGAGTCCGTAGCCCATGGTGTTCTTGATCCCGTACTGGCGCACGATCTCCTCGGTGAGGAATGGATCGGCCGTGACCTGCGCGCGCAGGTCGGCCAACGCGCGCCACAGGAGGGGCTCCGCCCGGCGCAGGGTCTCGTCCGCGTCGCCCGCCGCCGTGTCGACGATGGTGCCACTCGGCAGCACGATGATCGCCGCTCGCAGGGTCTGGTAGGTGTTCTGGCTGATCCCGCAGGCCATGCCGCTCGAGTTGTTGGCGACGACACCGCCGATCGTGCAGGCGATCTCGCTCGCCGGATCAGGCCCGAGTTTGCGTCCGTGACGGAGCAGGCGCGCGTTGACCTGGCGCACGGTCGCGCCGGGGCCGACCCGCGCGATCGCGCCGTCGTCGGTGACGGAGATGGAGCGGAAGTGCGTGCGGGTGTCGACGAGGATGTTGCCGGTGGATGCCTGCCCGGAGAGGCTGGTGCCGCCCGATCGGAAGGTGAGTGGTTCGCCTCCGGCGGTCGCGTAGGCGAAGAGCGCCGCCACCTCTTCCGTGTTTTTGGGGGTGACCACGGCCCGCGGGGTGAGGAGGTAGTGCGAGGCGTCGACCGCGGCGATGACCCGGTCGAACGCGCTCGTCGACACCGCGCCCTCCCGGGGCAGTGCCGACCCTATCGCCTCGCCGAGCGCGCGCTCGGATCGGGCCAGGTCCGCTCGGGACGCGGGCTCAATGAGACTCACGGCTCACCTTGTCTCCGCTGGCGCCCACGAGAAAGTCGAGGTCGGCACCGGTGTCGGCCTGCATGACATGGTCGACGTAGAGTTTCGCCCAGCCCCGCGCGGGAGTGGCATAGGCGGCCTCGCTCGCGGCGCTCTGGCTGCGCGACGCGAGTTCCTCGTCGCTCACGTTCATCGAGAGACTGCGGTTCGCGAGGTCGACGGTGATGACGTCCCCCGTTCGCACGAACGCCAGCGGTCCCCCGGCGGCGGCCTCCGGTGCGACGTGCAGGATCACGGTGCCGTAGGCGGTGCCGCTCATGCGGGCGTCGCTGATGCGCACCATGTCGCGCACCCCGGCCTCGAGCAGCTTGCGGGGAAGGGGCATGTTGCCGACCTCGGGCATCCCCGGATAGCCGCGGGGACCGCAGCCGCGGAGCACGAGAACGGAGTCGGCCGTGACATCGAGGTCCGGATCATCGATTCGCGCACGCATGTCTTCGATGCTGTCGAAGACGAGCGCCGGGCCGACATGCTGGAGGAGGGCCGGGGTGGCCGCGGCGGGCTTGACGATCGCGCCGCGCGGGGCGAGGTTGCCGCGAAGCACCGCGATGCCGGCGTCCTCCATGAGCGGGGCGTCACGAGGGAGGATGACCGTGGCGTCGTACACCGGCTGATCGACGAGGTAGTCGACGAGCGGCCGGCCCGTGACCGTGATGGGTTCCGGGTGCAGCAGGTCTTTGACCTGGGAGAGCAGTGCGAGCACCCCGCCCGCACGATAGAGATCGTCCATGAGGAACGCGCCGCTCGGCTGCAGGTTGGCCATCACCGGCACCCCGGCGCCCGCCGCATCGAAGTCGTCGAGGGTGAGGTCGATGCCGAGCCTGCCGGCGATGGCGAGCAGGTGCACGACCGAGTTGGTCGATCCACCGACGGCGGCGACGGCGACTATCGCGTTGAGAAACGAGTCCCGCGTCATGATGTCGCTCGGCCGGCGACCGTGGGCGACCATGTCCACGATGAGCCGCCCGGTGTCGTGCGACAGTGAGAGCAGGCGCGCGTCGGGGGCGGGAGTTCCCGCGAATCCGGGGATGGTCATCCCGAGGGCCTCGGCGACGACGGCCATCGTCGATGCCGTTCCCATGGTGTTGCAGTGCCCCTTGCTGCGGATGGTCGCCTGCTCCGACTCCATGAACTGACCGTTGGTGATGGTGCCGGCCCGCACCTCCTCGCTGAGCCGCCAGACGTCGGTGCCGCAACCGAGTGCCTCCCCGCGGAAGTGTCCGGTGAGCATCGGACCGCCGGGGACGACGACGGCCGGGAGGTTGACCGACGCCGCGGCCATCAGCAACGCCGGGATGGTCTTGTCGCAGCCGCCGAGCAGCACCAGCCCGTCGATGGGGTTGGCCCGGAACATCTCCTCCATGGCCATCGCCGCCATGTTGCGCCAGAGCATCGCGGTGGGCTTCACCTGGGTCTCCCCCAGGGAGACCACCGGGAGGTTGTACGGCACGCCGCCCGCGGCCCAGATGCCCTGCTTCACCGACTCGGCCACCTCGTTGAGGTGCATGTTGCATGGCGTGAGGTCAGATGCCGTGTTGGCGATGGCGATCTGAGGCTTGGTACTGTCCAGAGCATCGTCGGGGAGGCCCCGTCGCATCCAGGCCCGGTGGATATAGGCGTTTCGATCGGCACCCTCGTACCACTCGGCGCTGCGGAGAGTGTTCACCGTTGACCCCTCGTTTTCCATCAGCCTGAACGATAAGCTAACATTTTGAATTATGCCACACGCGGCCGTTTCACCGACGCGGAGGCGCCCTGTCCGAGTATCCCGCTGCCACCGGTCGCCCCGTGGGCCGGAGGCGTTCCCGGGCCGCCACTTCATCACCGTCTTGGTATTTCGCTGAGAAAGAGGAGCACATGAGACTGGTTCGAGTAGGCCCGGCCGGTTCGGAGACCGCGGGAGCGCTGGTCGACGGCGATACCTTCGTCGATCTCTCCGACGTGGTCGGCGACTACAACGAGGCGTTCTTCGGGTCGGGGAGCATCGGCACCCTGGCCGGCATCGTCGCCGAGCGGGTTGCCAGCGGCGCGACCGAGCCCCTCGCGGGCCGTCGCTTCGGCGCCCCCATCGCCCGCCCCCACCAGATCCTGTGCATCGGCCTGAACTACAGCGACCACGCCGCCGAGACCGGCCAGGCCGTGCCCACCGAACCGATCCTGTTCACGAAGTCGCCCAACACGCTGATCGGCCCGGACGATGACGTTCTGATCCCGCGCGGCGCGGAGAAGACCGACTGGGAGGTCGAACTCGGCATCGTCATCGGCTCCCACTCGTCGTACCTCGCCGACGAGGCGGCGGCCGAAGCGGCGATCGCCGGCTACGTGCTGGTGAACGACGTGAGCGAGCGCGCCTGGCAGATGGAACGCAACGGGCAGTGGTCGAAGGGCAAGTCCGCCCCCACGTTCAACCCCGCCGGCCCGTATCTCGTCACGCCCGACGACATCGGGAACGCGCTCGAACTCGACATGTGGCTCGACATCGACGGCATCCGACGCCAGACCGGCTCCACGTCGAGGATGATCTTCAGCCCGGCGTTTATCGTCCACTATCTCAGCCAGTTCCTCGCCCTCGAACCCGGGGACCTGATCAACACCGGAACACCCCCCGGGGTGGGAATGGGCCACTCCCCCCAGATCTTCCTCCACGGCGGCGAGACCATGACTCTCGGCATCAGCCGGCTCGGCACCCAGACCCAGCACGTGATCGGCAACCCGGCCGCGGTGAGCTGATGCGCGCGCTCGTCGTCACCGCACCCCGAACGGCGGAGGTGCAGGAGGTGCCGGACCCGATCGCGGCTGCGGGCGAGCTGCTCGTCGACGTCGAGCGCGTGGGCATCTGTGGCACGGACGTCGAGCTCTACAGCGGCGAGATGGCCTACATCGACCAGGGGAGAACCCACTTTCCACTCCGACTCGGCCACGAGTGGACCGGCCGAGTGGTCGCCGCGGGCTCCGATCACGACGAGAGCTGGGTGGGGTCCCGTGTCACCGGCGACACCATGCTGGGCTGCGGACGGTGCGGGTACTGCCAGCGAGGCCACCATCACGTCTGCCCGACGCGATTCGAAGTCGGAATCCTCGACGGCTGGGCGGGAGCCCTCGCCGAGAAGATGCTCGTTCCCACCCGTTTCGCCTACTCGATTCCCGAGAGTGTGAGCGTCACCGCGGCCGCCCTCGTCGAACCCGCGGGCAACTCGCTCCGGGCGGTGCGGGCCGCCGCAATCGAACCTGGCCACCAAGTCCTCGTCCTCGGATCGGGCACCATCGGACTTCTGGCCGCCCAGTTCGCGCTCGCGGAAGGCGCCGACGTTCACGTTGCCGGCGTGCGCGAAGGATCCCTTGAACTTGCCCGGTCTCTCGGGGTGCGCCACACCGGCACCATCGACGACCTGCGGGGCGACCGCAACCGATTCGACGCGGTGATCGAAGCGACGAGCAACGACGGCGGCCCAGCGCTGGCCGTGGCGCTCACCAAACCGGCGGGTCGCGTCGTCTTCATCGGCCTCTCGTCCACCCCGAGCCTGGTCGACACGCGCGAGATCGCCTTGAAGGACATCACGGCGGTGGGCATCCTGTCGGGCTCACCCGGTCTGTCCGGCGCGATCGAGAGCTTCGCGACGGGAGCCGTGGTGCCAGACTCGCTAGTCAGCGAGGTCATTTCGCTCGAAGACGTGCCCAGCAGACTCGAGGGCCACCGTGGCGAGAGCGCGGGACCCGGCCCCAAGGTGCACGTGGACCCCTGGCTCACGGCTGGAGAATGGGATCCTCATGGTTGATCAGCCCGGAAGCACCGAGCGGCCGGACGCCGACGAACGCGTTGTCGGCGCGGATCGGGTCATCGCGGTGCTCACCGAACTCGCGGAGCACCCGAAGGGCGTCACCCTGGAGGAGCTCTCCGGCATCCTCCTCACCAAGAAGCCGACCCTTCACCGGGCGCTGGCCACCCTGCGCAGGGCCGGCCTGGCGGATCTCGTCGGCCGGGGCGTCTACGTGTTGGGCGATGAGTTCATTCGCCTCGCCCTGCGCAACGTCGAGGGCCGGCCGGACAATGTGCGCATCCAGCCACTGCTCGATGAGCTGGCGCGCAGGTACGGCGAGACTGCCCACTACGCGGTCCTGGCCGGCACCGACATCGTCTACCGCGCCAAGGCGGACCCTCCCGCCGGGGCCGTGAAACTCACCTCGGTGGTCGGTGGCCGCAACCCCGCCCATCGCACCGCCGTCGGCAAGGCCCTGCTGAGCACCAGCGTTCTCAGCCTGTCGGATGTCGAGCAACGTTTCGGGCCGTTCCCCCTGGAACAAAAGACTCCGAACACCCTCACTACCGCCCAGGACCTCTTTCGCGAGTTGACGGCCACCCGCGAGCGCGGGTTCGGCATCGACGACCAGGAGAACGAGGTCGGGGTCAACTGCGTCGCGATACCGATCTTCACCGAAGGGTCCACCGTCCCGGTGGGCGCCGTGAGCCTCAGCGCGGTAACGTTCCGGTGCCCCCTGGACCGGCTTCTGGAGGCCGTTCCCGACATCCGCGCAGACATCGCGCGTCACCTGGGGACGCAGGCACTCGGGTAGGTGGCGTCGCACCCCTGACGCCTTGACCACCAGCTGCTGACCAGCCCAGAGGGATTCATCGTTCGACGACTGAAGAAGGAGAATGACGTGGCCGCTCGGCTCGAAGGGAAGACCGCACTCGTGACTGGGGCGGCGACGGGCATCGGGCGTGGCGTCGCACAGCGATTCGCTGCGGATGGCGCGCGCGTCGTGTTCTCCGACCGCGACGGCGCGGGCGCCGCGAACGCCGCCCAGTCAACGACCGGCGAAACGCGTGCCGTCGAAATGGACATCTCCGATGAGGTCAGCGTCGAAGCCGCCTTCGCCGAGCTCGCCGCCGCCGGGTGGTCGCCCGACGTGGTCGTCGCGAACGCCGGAATCCAGCTGTTCGGTCACGATGCCCCGGTGGCCGACCTCGATCTCGAGGTGTGGCGCCGCACGATCGACGTCAACCTCACCGGCACGTTCCTCACGGTCAAGCACGCGGTGCGCGCGATGCTCCACGGCTCGGGCGGCTCGATCATCCTCACGGGGAGCCCGACCGGCCTCACCGGCGAGGGCGCGAACTTCACGGCCTACAGCGCGTCGAAGGCCGGCATCCACGGCCTCGCCCGCACGGTGGCGGCCGCGTACGCGGCTCACAACATCCGCGTGAACACCGTCGTTCCCGCGTACACCGAGACCACCCTCGTGACGAGCATCTCTGCGGATCCCTCTGCGCGCGCGGCGATCATCGGGCGGATCCCTCTCGGGCGGGCGGGCGCGCCCTCCGACATCGAAGGCATCATGGCCTTCCTCGCGAGTGAAGACGGTGCATTCGCGACAGGTTCACTGTTCGCTGTGGACGGCGGAATGACCGCCTTGTGAGCCGGATATTCCCACCGCCCGGACGGATCGGAGACGGGAATATCGATGAGATGTGAGCAGGATGTGGGCACCTCCATTTTCACCTCGGCGCGAAAATGTGTGACGTCTCAAGACATCGGTAACACTCCTGTCACAGAACGGTGACTGTCACAGACACGGCCGTGGCGGGCAGGGTCGGCCGATGCCGACGTGCTTGGTCTCGCATGGGGGCAGAAGTGCTCGATCGCGAGGATCGGCCAGGGAATCGCCGCGTGATGTGATCCCTCAGGCCCGCTCGAAGACCGCCGCGAGTCCCTGCCCGCCGCCAATGCACATGGTTTCGAGGGCGTAGCGGCCGTCCATCCGCTGCAGCTGGTGGGCGAGGCCGGCGAGGATCCGCACGCCGGTGGCGCCGATCGGATGCCCGAGCGAGATTCCGCCGCCGTTCGGGTTGGTGCGCTCCCAGTCGGTCTCGCTGAAGTTCCACTCGCGGGTGACCGCGATCACCTGGGCGGCGAACGCCTCGTTGAGCTCGATGAGGTCGAGGTCCTTCAGACCGATTCCGGCGCGTTCGAGGGCGAGTTTCGCCGAGGGCACCGGGCCGAGTCCCATCCGGGTCGGGTCGACGCCGGCGCGCGCCCAGGACACGAGGCGCACGAGCGGGGTGAGGCCGAGCTCGGCGGCGCGCTCGGGGGTGGTGACGATGCACGCGGCGGCGGCATCGTTCTGGCCGCTCGAGTTGCCGGCGGTGACGGTGGCGTGCGGATCGCCCTTCGTCACCGGCTTCAGCTGGGCGAGCACCTCCACCGACGTGTCGGCGCGCGGGTGTTCGTCGGTCGTGACGACGACGTCACCCTTCCGGCCCGGCACGGTCACGGGAACGATTTCCGCGTCGAACAGCCCGGCGGTCTGCGCGGCGACGGCCCGGTGGTGCGACCGAGCGGCGAGTTCGTCCTGCTCCTGGCGGCCGATTCCGTAGTCGCGGCGGAGGTTCTCCGCCGTCTCGACCATCCCGCCGGGGGTCGGGTAGAACCTGCCGCCGGCGGTCGAGCGACCGCGGGTGAGCGCATCGTGCAACATGAGGCCGGCGCCCGAGATGCCGCGGCGACCCTCCACCGTGTATAGCGGCGCGTTCGACATCGACTCCACGCCGCCGGCGATCACGAGGTCGCTCGCGCCGGTCTGCACCTGCAGCGCCGCGTCGATCACCGCCTGCAGGCCCGATCCGCACCGCCGGTCCACCTGGTAGCCACCCACGGTGACCGGAAGCCGGGCATCGAGCGCCGCGACCCGGGCGATCGGCGGCGCCTCGGACGTGGGGTAGCCCTGGCCGAAGATCACGTCGTCCACGAGCGCGCCGTCGAGTCCGGTCCTGGCCACCAGCTGTTCGATCACCAGGGTTGCGAGAGACAGGGCGGACACCGTGGCGAACTGGCCGCCGAACCGGCCGACCGGGGTGCGCAGCGGCTCGCAGATCACGACCTGGCGCAGCTCGGTCATGCCGTCACCAGCGCGATCGTCAGCGGGGCGCCGGTGGCGGCCACGACATCCTCGACCGTGACTCCGGGGCCGAGCTCCACCAGCACCAGCCCGTCGGCGGTGATGTCGATCACGGCGAGGTCGGTGATGATCCGGTCGACGCAGCGCACCCCGGTGAGCGGAAGGCTGCAGTGCTCGACGATCTTGTGGCTGCCGTCCTTGGCCACGTGCTCCATGAGCACGATCACCCGGTCCGCGCCGTTCACCAGGTCCATGGCCCCGCCCATGCCCTTGATCAGCCTGCCGGGCACCGCCCAGTTCGCGATGTCCCCGCCGACCGAGACCTGCATCGCGCCGAGCACCGCCGTCGCGATCCGACCGCCCCGGATCATTCCGAAGCTCGCCGCGGAGTCGAAGTACGACGCACCCGGCAACACCGTGACGGTCTCCTTGCCCGCGTTGATGAGCTTCGGATCCTCTTCGCCCTCCCACGGGTACGGACCGACGCCGAGGATGCCGTTCTCGGAATGCAACACCACCGTCACGTGCTCCGGAATGTGGTTCGGAATCAACGTCGGCAACCCGATGCCGAGATTCACATAGGTGCCATCGTGCAGCTCGAGCGCGGCACGCGCCGCCATCTCATCCCTCGTCAAGGCCATCAGTTCGCTCGCTTCCGCACGGTCGTCTTCTCGATCGGCAACTCCGTCGACTCCTCGCGGCTGAGCACGACGACACGGTCGATGTAGATGCCGGGCAGGTGGATCTCGTCCGGGTCCAGCTCGCCCGGCTCCACGATCTCGTCCACCTCGGCGATGGAGATGCGGCCGGACATCGCCGCGAGCGGGTTGAAGTTGCGGGTGGACTTCTCGAACACGAGGTTGCCGTGCCTGTCGCCCCTCGCCGCCCGTACAAACCCGTAGTCGGCACGGATCGCCTGCTCGAAGACGTAATCCCGATCCTCGCCGAGCGAGGATAGCATCCGCGTCTCCTTCGCCGGGGACTGCACGGCGACGCTGCCGTCTGCGGCATACCGCCAGGGCAGTCCACCCTCGGAGACCATCGTGCCGACCCCGGTGGCGGTGAAGAAGCCGGGGATGCCCACCCCTCCCGCGCGCAGCCGCTCGGCGAGGGTGCCCTGCGGGGTGAGCTCCACCTCGACCTCTCCTCCGAGATACTGCCGGGCGAACTCCTTGTTCTCGCCGATGTACGAGGCGATCACCCGGTCGATGCGTCCGGCGGCGAGCAGCTCGCCGAGCCCCCAGCCGTCGACGCCGCAGTTGTTAGACACCACCTCGAGTCCCGAGGTGCCGCGGGCGAGGAGCGCCCGGATCAGCACGATCGGCACTCCGACGAGGCCGAAGCCGCCGACCGCGATCGTGGATCCGTTCGGGATGTCCGCCACGGCATCCGCGGCAGAGAGGGCAGTCTTGTCCATTCAGTCTTCTCCGGAGTCGAGGTCGGCGAAGACCGACCGGGCGATGGCGAAGGCGCCGTTTGCCGCGGGCAGGCCCGCGTAGAGCGCCGTGTGCATGATGACCTTGGCGATCTCCGCCCTGGTCAGTCCGTTGCCGAGGGCGGCCCGAACGTGCATCGCGATCTCGTTCTCGTGCCCGCCGGTGACGAGGCTCGCGAGGGTGGCGATGCTGCGCTCACGTCGACCGAGCCCCGGTCGGCTCCACACGTCGCCCCAGGCGTACCGGGTGAGGAACTCCTGGAAGTCCGCCGTCTCGGGCGTGATCTTGGCGTTCGCCGCGTCCACGTGCGCGTCGCCGAGCACCTCCCGACGCACTCGCATCCCCCGTTCGTAGGCACCGCCGGCAGTCTCGCCGAGCAGGTCGGCAAGAACCTCGGCCACGGGCACCGGCTGCTCGAGCACGGCGAGGTGGGACGCCGGGGCGATTGTCACGGAGCGGGCTCCCGGGATGCGCGCGGCGAGGTTCTGCAGCTCGGCTGCCGTGGTCACCGGGTCGCTCTCGCCGCCGACCGCCACCGTCGGAATGCGGATGCCGCCGACCTCGGCCGTGCGGTCGAACCCGGCGAGCGCCTCGCAGCAGAGGGCGTACGACTGGTCGTCGACCTCCGAGAGTTCGACGAGCGTGCGGGACGCCTCCGCCGGGGACCGTTCCACGAATCCCGGCGCGAACCAGCGGCCGGGAGTCGCCCCGACGAGCGATGGCGTGCCCTGGTGGCGCACCTGCCTGGCCCGATCGGCCCAGCCCTCCGCCGTGCCGATCTTCGAGTCCGAGTTGAGGATCGCCAGCCCGAGGAGCCGGTGCGGATGCCGCAGGGCGAGTTCGATCCCGATGGCCCCGCCGAAGGAGACTCCGGCGTAGACGAAGCGCCCACCGCCGGTCTCGTCGACGAGCCGGACCACCGCATCCGCGAGTTCCGCGAAGTCGAACGGCGCGGTAGCCGCCGGGCTGGCTCCGTGCCCAGGGAGGTCGTAACGCAGCACTCGGACGGCGCGCCCGGCGGGGGTGGCGCGCAGCGCGGCGAGCGCCGGGCCCCAGAGCCCCGTCGTCGTGCCGAGCGAGGGGCCGAGCACCAGCAGCGTGCTCGCCGTGCTCTCGGCGCCAGCGGGGTCGATCGAACAGCGCAGGGTCGGCACGGTCATGAGTCGTCTCGCTTTCTCAGGCGGTCAGCGTGTCTGGCGAGCGCGGCATCCACCACGGTCGCCGAGGCGGCCAGCGTGGTGGCGGTCGAGAGTTCGATCGGCACCGCCTCCGCGAAGGGCGTCTGGCCGTCGATGGCCGAGGCCACGATCGCGGTCGCCTCGGCCCGCCCGCGGTCGCGGGTGAGCCGCGAGAGAACCTCTTCGGAGTAGATCAGCCCGGCCGTGAGATCGAGGTTGGCGCGCATCCTGTCGGCATCCACGACGAGACCGTCGGCGAGGGCGGCGGATGCCTCGGACGCCTCGACGGCGAGCGCGAGAAGCTGCCGAATGGCCTGCCATTCGGAGTGCCACTGCCCGGCGGCCCGTTCGTCGGCCGAGGCCATCGCCGAGAACAGGGTCGAGAGCAGCCCGGGCGATCGCCCGGCGGCCGCGACGATGAGCACCGCCGTGGCCGGATTGCGTTTCTGCGGCATCGCCGACGATGAGCCCGCTCCGCCCTCGGCGACCTCGGCGACCTCGGCGACCTCGGTACGGGCGAGCACGAGCACGTCGGCGGCGATGCGACCGAGGGCCCCGACGGTGATCGCCAGGGCCGCGGCCAGCCCGGTGACCGGGGAGCGTTCGGCCTGCCAGCTGCGACCGGGGTCGGCGAGACCGAGCCGAGCGGCGAACCCGGCCCGCAGCGCGGCAGGGGCGTCCGGCGAGCCGGTCAGATCCACGAATGACGAACCGATGCCGACGGAGCCGGCGAGTTGCACGGGGGTCTCGATGCGCCCGAGAGCCGCGATCGCCGACTCTACGCCGTCGAGCCAGCCGGCGACCTTCGCCCCGAACGTGATGGGGGCGGCGTGCTGGGTGAGGGTGCGCCCCGGCATGAGGCTTTCGCGGTGCTCCTCGGCCAGTCCGGCGAGGCGGGCGCCCAGACTGTCGAGACGATCGGCCACGGCCACGATCGCCCGGGAGGCCACGAGCATCAACGCGGAGTCGAGGATGTCCTGGCTGGTCGCACCCCGGTGGATCCAGTCACCCGCGCCGGGGCGCCGCCGGTCGGTGTAGTCGCGAAGGGCGGCGACGAGCGGGATCACGGGATTGCCGCCGGCGCGGGCTCCCCGGCGGAGGGCATCACGGTCGACCCGGGCGCCCGCGAGCGAGGAGGCGATCTCCTCCAGCCAGGCCGGTGCGAGGCCGGCGTCCGCCCAGGCGCCGGCGAGGGCGGCCTCGACGTCGATCAGAGCGGCGAGCACGGCGTCGTCACCGGTCAGCGCCGACGAGCCGCTGCCGAACGCGAGCGGCTCGAGGAGGCCCCAGTCCGAGGCGCCGTCGCCCGGGGCGTCAGGCACGGCGGGAGAGCGGATAGTCGATGAACACTGTCTCATTCTCGCCCTGCAGGCGGATGTCGAACCGATACTGCGCGGCTCCGTCCTGCTCGGCGACCAGGGTGGCCACCCGGGCCGCGTCCACTCCGGCCAGGAACGGGTCGGCCGCGTTCGCCGCCGGCTCGTCGGAGAAGTAGGCCCGCGTGAACAGGTGGTGCAGAAGCCCCCGCGCGAAGACCGTCACGAGAATGTATGGCGCAGACCCGGCGCGGGCCGGTCCCGGCTTCACCGTGGTGAAGGAGAAGTGGCCGGAGCCGTCCACCGCGGCACGCCCGAAGCCGGTGAAGGTGTAGCCGTCCCGCTGCAGGCTGCCGCGCTCCGCGACGACGGCGCCCGCGGCATCCGGCTGCCAGATCTCGATGAGCGCATCCGGCACCGGTTCGGAATTGCCGTCGAACACCGTGCCGTGGAGACGGATAGTCTCCGGCGCGTGGGCCGGCAGCAACTCGGGCCCGCCCTCGTAGGGCAGGGCGTAGCCGTAGAACGGGCCGACCGTCTGCGACGGGGTCTGGCGCGCCGGCATCGGGTGGGTCGAATCAGGCGTGGTCATCGTGTTCGCCCTCCATCCAGGTCGCCTTCGAACCGGTCAGCACGATGTCCCAGCGGTAGCCGATCGCCCACTCCGGCTCGGTCACCTCGTGGTCGTAGTGCGCGATCAGCCTCTCCCGGGCGCTCGCATCGGTGATCGACTGCAGGATCGGGTCGAGCGGGAAGAGCGGGTCGCCCGGGAAGTACATCTGGGTGACGAGCCGCTGCGTGAATTCGGATCCGAACAGCGAGAAGTGGATGTGAGCCGGCCGCCACGCGTTGCGGTGGTTCTTCCAGGGGTAGGCACCCGGCTTGATCGAGGTGAAGCGGTAGCTGCCGTCGTCTCCGGTGATCAGCCTGCCGGTGCCGGTGAAGTTGGGGTCGAGGGGCGCAGGATGCTGGTCGCGCTTGTGCACGTAGCGTCCGGCCGAGTTGGCCTGCCACACCTCCACCAGCTGGTTGCGCACCGGGCGGCCCTCCCCGTCGAGCACCCGTCCGGTGACGATGATGCGCTCGCCGAGCGGTTCGCCGGAGTGCTGGATGGTGAGGTCGCTCTCCTGGGGCGCCACATCGGTGTGGCCGTAGACGGGTGACACGAGTTCGATCACCTCGGGGTCGGCACGCACGAGATCGTGCAGCGGATGCCGCAGCGTCGCGCTCCGATAGGCCGTGAATCCGCGGTCCGGGTGGTCGGCGCCGGGGGTGGCGGCAGCCTGAAGCCGGGCGATCTCGACGGAGATCTCGGCCTGGCTCGCCAGTTCTTCTCTGGGCGCTTCGGTCATGGTCACAGCCCTTCGATCGGGAGTCCGGTGTACTGCTCGGCGAGCCCGCGCCTGGCGTGCTCCGATCCGGTGACGTAGTCGAGTTGCCCGAGCTGGCTCATGTGGCGGAAGGCCCGGTCGGCGTCGCTCGCACCCGGGCCGCTGGTGTGCAGCATGTCGGTCATCCATTGCGAGAAGTACTGCGTCTTCCACTGTCGGCGCAGGGCCCGGTCGCTGTACTGCGTGAGCGGCGCGCGGTCGCCGGCGAAGAAGGCGGTGAGGGCGGCCCCGAGCATCGCGACGTCGGAGATGGCGGCGTTGAGGCCCTTGGCTCCGGTCGGCGGCACGATGTGGCCGGCGTCGCCGACGAGGTACAGGCTGCCGTGCTCGAGGGTGGAGGCGACGAAGCTGCGCATCGGCGTGATCGACTTTTCCGTCACCTCGCCCTCGTGCAGCGTCCACCCGTCCACTCCGAGGCGGGTGTGCAGCCCGTCCCAGATGCGGGCGTCGCTCCAGTCGTCGATGGACTCGCCGGGGTCCACCTGCAGGTAGAGCCGGGAGACCGACGGGGACCGCATGGAGTGCATCGCGAAGCCGTCCTCGTGCAGCGCGTAGATCAATTCGTCGGTCGAGGGGGCGACGTTGGCCAGGATGCCGAGCCAGGCGAAGGGGAATTCCCGCTCGTACGACGTGATGGCCCCGGCCGGGATGAGCGTGCGGCAGACGCCGTGGAACCCGTCTGCCCCGACGATGAAGTCGGCGTCGACGGTGAAGGCGACCCCGTCGTTGACGAAGTCGACCGAGGGATGCGGGGTGTCGATGCCGCGCGGAAGCACGGCGCTCGACTCGAAGTAGACGGCGGAGCCGAGGGCGTCGTGCGCGAGCATGAGGTCGTTGACGACCTGCTGTTGGCCGTAGACGGTCACGGTGCGGTCGATGAGGGCCTTGAAGTCGATGCGGTGCCGAGTGCCGGCGTACTGCAGGTAGATGCCGTCGTGCACGAGGCCCGCCTCACGCAGCCGGGAGTCCAGTCCGAGCGAGGCGAGAACATCCACCGAGGACTGCTCGAGCACCCCGGCACGCACGCGGGACAGGATGTACTCGCGCGAGCGCTGCTCGACGATGACGAAGTCGATGCCCGATTTCTCGAGCAGATGTCCGAGGAGGAGACCCGCGGGACCGGCGCCGATGATGGCGACCGTGGTTCGAATGTTCACTGCGGACCTTCGCGACGGTGGGAATGGTTGGTCCACTGTCCCGAAACGGCGAACCCGCCGCCACGGTGATTCCATTGAGTGGAAGAACGGACGTCAGGCCCGCCAGCCGAGCGCCCGGGAGATCCCTCGAGCCGCGACGCTCACGGCGAGCGGAAACTGCGGATCCGCACTGCGGTCGGCGTGCGCCACGATGGAGACGGCCGCCACCACCTCGCCGGTGTGATCCCGGATCGGCGCCGCGGCGGAGAAGGAGTCCTCCGTCATCTCGTTCACGGAGACGGCGAGGTCCCTGGCGCGGATGTCGGCGAGCCGCGGTCGCAGCTCGCGGTCTGTGGTCATCGTGTTCGGCAGATACCGGCGCGGACCGGCCTGCACCACCTGCTCGAGCACGTCTGCGGGGGCGAAGGCGAGCAGCACCAGCCCGACGCCGGTGGCATGCAGGGGAAGACGGCTGCCCACCTCCGAGATCACCGGCACGGCGCCCCGCCCCGAAAACCGCTCCAGGTACAGCGCGCCCAGCCCATCCCGCACCGCGAGGTGCACGTTCTCCCTCGTGAGCTCGTAGAGATCCTCGAGGTACGGCCGGGCGACGGTGCGCAGCCGGCGGGCCGTCGGCGCCCGCATGCCGAGCTTCCACAACCGCATCCCCACGCGGTAGCGGCCCTCGTCGGTGCGCACGATTCCGCCCCACTCCACCCACTCGGTGACGAGCCGGTGGGTGGTGGACAACGGCAACCCGCTCCGGCGGGCGATCTCGCCGAGCGTCAGGTCGTCGCTGCCCGGCCCGCCGAATGCGTCGGCAATCGCGAAGACGCGTTCGGCGACCGAGCGCGTGTCGTCGGACGAGCGGTTGCCTGCCATGGCGCAATGGTAGCGGTGCCATCCCACGGTCAATCGCTGATGACCGTTCCCCCGTCCACGATGATGTTCTGGCCCGAGACGAACGAGCCGGCCGGTGACGCCAGCCAGAGGGCGGTCCCGGCGATGTGGAACGGCTCACCGAAACGACGCAGCGGGGTCTTCGCCAGGCGCGCGTCGGCCAGCTCGGAATCCGACGTGATCGCGCGCGCGAAGTCGGTGTCGATGACCCCGGGGGCGATGGAATTGACCCGGATGTTCCGATCGCCCCACTGCACGGCGAGGTTGCGGGCAAGCTGGGCATTCGCCGCCTTCGTGATGCCGTACTGACCGAGAATCCGGTTGCCCCGAACGCCCGCGATGCTCGACATGATGAGGAAGGTCCCCCCTCCACCCCTCGCCATCACGGGCAGGGTGAGGTTGGCCATCGCGATGACGCTGCGGACGTGAACGTCGAACATCGCCTCGAGCTGGTCCTCGGTGCCGCCAGCATGCGGACCGGTGTCGAGCGCGACCCCGGCATTGCAGAACACGACGTCGAGACGGCCGTGGGCCAGGACGACGGAGTCGACCAGGTCCTCCAGCGCGCGATTGTCGGTCACATCGAGCGTCCGGCCCTCGATGGCCCATCCGCGTTCGTGGGCGATTCGTGCGGCGGCGCGCCCTGGATGCTCGTGCTCGAGTCCGGTGAGAACCGTCGTAGCGCCGGCCGAGGCGAAGGCCTCGGCCGTGGCGAGTCCGATGCCGCTGGTCGCTCCCGTCACCACGGCGACCATTCCCTCGAGGGAGAAGAGCTCGGTGACCTCTGATGCCGTCATCCCGTGTCCTCGGTTCGCGCCCGGACTACGCGACGAGAGTGATTCGGGAGGCCTTCGCCGAGGCGAGTGACCCGCCGACGAAGATCTCGAAGTCTCCCGGTTCCACGACGAGCTCGGGTGACGCGCCATCGCCCCAGAACCCGAGATCCTCGGGGCCGAGCACGAACTCGACGGTCGCCGATTGGCCGGGCTCCAGGGTGACCCGTCGAAAGCCTCTCAGCCTTCGCACCGGCTGGGCGATGCTCGCCACCAGGTCATGGATGTACAACTGCACGACCTCGTCACCGAGCACCGCGCCCGTATTCGTCACCGACACCGAGGCACGGACTCCGCGGGTCGAAAGGGTTTCACGATCAAGCGTACGGGGCAGAACCTCCGGGGCCGACATCTCGAAGCTCGTGTAGCTGAGGCCGTGCCCGAACTCGAACTGGGGCCCGAGCTCCAGATCGAGGTACTTGGAGGTGAAGTAGTCGTCGGTGTTGCCGGGACCGACAAGTGCCACATCGATCTCGGAATGCTCCAGCGTTCCCCGGATGCTGGCGGCCCGGCCCGTGCTCTCGTGGTTGTAGTAGATCGGAATCTGGCCGACCGAACGCGGGATGCTCATGGCGAGCTTCCCGCCCGGGCTCACGGCACCCAGCAGCAGGTCGACTATCGCCTCCGGTGCCTCGGTGCCGAGATGCCAGGTCAGCAGCACCGCGCCACTCTTCTCGATCCACTCGCTCATCACGAGCGGACGGCCGGTGACGAGTACCACGGCGAACGGAACGCCGGTGCCCGCTATGGCCAGGATGAGCGCGGCCTGGTCTCCGGTCAGTGTGATGTCGCTGCGCGAGCTCGCCTCACCCGACAGCGAGGATGGTTCGCCCACCGCCACGACGACGAAGTCGTGTTCCAGCGCCGCCCGGGCCGCGTCGACCTGCATCCGCCGATCGGTGTCGAAGAACCCGGCACCGGTCAGGGTCGTGACGCGGGTCGCGGGCAGGGCCTCGCGAAGGCAGTCGGCAATCGACCGGGCGGGAGCGGCGAAGGACTGCGTCCAGGCTCCCAGATGGTCGGTGCTCTCCGCGTACGGCCCGACGATCAGGAGCGAGGGCACCGTCGACGGAATCGGCAGGGCGCCGTCATTCTTGAGCAGCACAGCGCACCGCCCGGCCGCCCGCCGCGCGACTCTGCGGGTGTCATTGTCGGGCTCGCGCACCTCGAGGCCCGGTTGCACGAACGGATAATCGAAGAGGCCCCGCGCGTGTTTCAGGCGGAGCACCCGGCGAACGGCGTCATCGATCCGGCTCGCCGGCACGTCGTCCGCCGAGACCACCGCGTGCCCGGATCGGTCGATGACGTGCCCGCCCATTTCGACATCGAGTCCCGCCCGCAGCGACTGGGCGATCGCTGCGCTCTCGTCTTCGGCGACGCCGTGCTTCACCAGCTCGACCACGCCCTCGGCGTCCCCGACGACGATTCCCTCGTGCCCCCACTCGCGCTTCAGCACGTCGGTCAGCAAGCGCTCGTGCGAGTGCATGGGGCGACCGCCGACCGTGTTGAAGGATGCCATGACGCTCGCCACGTTCGCCTTCACGGCGTCGCGGAACGGCACAAGGTAGGTGTTCCGCAACCGGTTCTCCGACACGTCCACCGTGTTGTAGTCGCGGCCGCCCTCGGCGAGTCCGTACGCCACGAAGTGTTTCGCGCAGGCCAGCAAGGAGGTCGAGGTGCCTCCCTCGACCCCTTGATAGCCCGCGATCTTCGCCGCCCCGAATCTCCCGGCAAGGAACGGGTCCTCGCCGAACCCCTCGACGACGCGACCCCAGCGAGGGTCGGTCGAGACGTCGACCATCGGGGAGAACGTCCAGTTCACACCCCCGCTCGTGGCCTCGATCGCGGAGACCCTCGCGTCGCTCGCCGCCACCTCCGGGTCAAAGCTGCTCGCCTGCGCGAGGGGAGTCGGGAAGATCGTGTACTGGCCGTGAATTACGTCGAGTCCGACGAGCAGCGGAATGCCGTGAGGCGTCTCCTCCCGGGCGATCCGCTGGAGTTCGTTGGTCTTCTCCGCGTTGCCCGGCCAGAAGACGGCTCCGATTCCCGATCGCACCAGTTCGGCCGCGTCGTCGAAGTTCGGGCGATACGCGATCTGTAGCTGGGCGAGCTTGTCGTCCCAGCTCATTTCGCCAAGCACGATCTCGATCTCTCGTTCGCTCTCGGGCGTCGGCCGCGCGATCAGACCGCTCACGCCGGACTCCGCAGAGATACTGTCTCCTGCCATGACCATCCCCTACCGGGTCTTCCCGCACCGACCAGCGAACCCCGGCTTCTGCCGTGACCCGGTCAGCTCTTGAGCCCGCCGCTGAATCCCTGGATGAAGCGCTTCTGCATGATGAGATACAGCACCGTGATCGGGATCAGGGCCACGATCAGCACCGCGAAGATGTTGTTCCAGTTGGTCACGAGCCCCGTGACGTAGCTGTAGACCACGACGGGGAGCGTTGCGGCGCTCGAACCGTTGAGGAAGATCAGCGGAGTGAAGAAATCATTCCACACGATGATCCCGGTCAGGATCGCGATGGTGCCGGTCGCCGGGGCGAGGAGGGGAAAGACCACCTGAACGTAGGCGCGCAGGGGGGACGCCCCATCGAGGGTGGCCGCCTCCTCGTACTCGGTCGGGAGCGCCCGCACGAAACCGCCGTAGAGGAAGACGGCGAGAGGCATGAGCATCGCCGTGTAGATCACCGCCATTCCTACCGGGCTGCCCAGCAGACCGATCGACCGCGCCCCGATGTACAGAGGCACGAGCCCCAACTGCGTCGGAACCACGATTCCCACGAGCACGAGGTAGTAGACGGTCGTGCTCACCCGGGTCAGCCGCCGGGCCAGCACGTAGGCGCAGGCCCCGCCGAAGACGATGAGGCCGATGACCGAGCCGGCGGTGATCACCGCGCTGTTGAACAGGCCGAGCAGGAGAGTGCTCGATCCTCCGCTCTGGAAGATCTCGACGAAGCTGTTCAGCGTCGGCCTCGTCGCGGGTTCGAAGGCCGGGGTTCCGATGGCGTCCGCCGCGGTCTTGAGCGAGGTGTTCACCAGCAGGTAGAACGGCAGCAGCATGAACAGGGCCGCCGCCCACATCACGATCTCCCGCACAAGGGTCCACTTCGTGTAGCGAAACATCGACTACTTCCTTGCATTCCGGTCGCGCGTGACGAACAGCTGGAGTGCTGCCGCCGCGACGACGATGATGGTGAAGACGAGAGACAGGGCGGCGCCGTAGCCGAAGTGCCCGTTGGCGAACGTCTCGCGGTAGATCACGGTGGAGAGCGTGTCCGTGGCGCCGTATGGGCCGCCGCGGGTCATGCCCTGCACCTGGTCGAACACTCGAAGGCCGGTGGTCAGCGCGAGTGTTGTCGAGATCGCGACGGCCGGCTGGATGAGCGGGAGCGTGATGTGGCGGAAGCGACCGAACGGGCCGGCTCCGTCGATGGCGGCGGCCTCCTCGATCTCGATCGGCACGGTGGCGAGTCCAGCGAGATAGATGATCATCGCCATGCCGATGTTCTGCCAGACCATGACCGCGAGGATGGTGAAGATCGCCCAGGTGGGATCCGCGAGCCAGGCCTTCTGCCAGCTCCCCAGACCCACCGCGCCGAGAGCGATGTTGAATGGGCCGTTCACCTGGAAGATGAAGCGGAAGATGTAGGACACCGCGAGCGGGCTGAGCACAACCGGCAGGAAGAGGAGCGTCCGCAGGATGTACCGGCTTCGGATGCCACGATTGAGGGCGAGCGCGAACGCCAGTCCAACCACGTTGGTGATGACGAGGAAGGAGATTGCGAGGAAGAGCGTGTTGCCGATCGACCCGAAGACTTTGGGATCCCCGACGATCTTGGCGAAATTGTCGAACCCGATCCAATTGAAGGATCCGATGCCCTTGAAGTCGGTGAAGGCGTACGCGCCGCCGATGCTCGTGGCCACGTAGTGCACGCCCAGCACCGCCAGCAGCCCCGGCATCGCCCACCACCACGAACCGTGGCGAACGAGCTTGGGGCGGCGACGGGGGCCGGACGGGTGTCCGGCCTCCGCCACCCGGGTGCCGCGAGAATCAATCGAGGGGGTGGTGAGTTGCGTCATTGCTCTGGTCGATTCCTCTGGCTGGAGACTTCAATATCGGCTGTGACCGTGGGCTACCAGGCCGCGTCCATTGCCGTCAGGACATCCTTCACCTTTGCCTGGCCGGTGAACAGTCCCTGCACGCCGGTGCCCAGCGCGTTGTAGACCTCGGCGGAGTCCCAGGCCGAGTTGGGAAGGGCGTAGGTGCGGCCCTTCGTCAGGAGCTCGGCCACACCGCCGTACTGGGGAGGCAGGGCTCCGAAGTCGGCACCCACCACGGGAAGGTTGCCCGAAACCTTGGGGAACACTCCCGAACCGTCCTTGCTCGAGGCGAAGTTGAGGAACTTCTTGGCCGCCGTGGCGGCCGGCGACTTGGCGTTGATCGCGAGAGCGTAGTTGACGCTCGCCGAGACGACATTGTCGGAGGCCTTGACGCCCGGGAAGGGGTTCACCACGAAGTTGGCCTTGGGGTTGGCGCCGCCGAGACCGAACGCAGCGCCGGAGGGAATCACTCCGGCGTAGGAGACCTCACCCACGAGGTTGTTGGTGATGGTGTCGAACGTTCCGGCCTCCGGAGACGCCTGGAAGCATCCCGCGGTCTTCAACTCAGTGAAGCGGTCGAGCGTGGTGTTCCAGCCCTTGTCCTTGGCGAAGGTCACCTTCTTCTTCTGCCGGTCGACGTTCCAGTTCGGATTGGGGCCGTAGACGAGATCGCCGGACATCACCATGGAGAAGAAGCCGGTGTTCGGCACCATCGATCCCGCGATCACGAAGAAGGAGTGCCCATGGTCCTTGGCGACGGCGCAGTCCTTGAGCAGCTCGGAGTACGTGGTGGGGTAGGCGGAGATGCCGTCCTTCTGCATGAGAGCAAGGTTGGCGACGATGGCCGCGACGGTGAAGTCCAGCCCCTGTGCATAGAGCTTGCCTCCGGACTTGAACATTGCCTCGTTGCCGGCCGGGACGGTCGTCTTCGCGTTGGTGTCATCGAGGGGCAACAGGTAGCCGGCCTCGGCGAGACTGAGCACGCTGAAGTTCTGGCCACGTCCGGGGGCGACTTCGAAGACGTCCGCGGCGTTGCCGGCCTGGAGCTTCGTGCTCAGCCCCTGACCGTAGGTGTCACCACCCGCCTCTTCCAGCGTGATCTTGTAGCTGGGGTTGGCCTTCATGAACGCGTCGGCAAGAGCCTTGTATGGCGACCCGCCGGACTCTGCCACCGGCGCATAGAGGGTGAACGCCTTGACCTCGGCCTTGGGGGCGGCGGTGGAGGCGCATCCGGAGAGCACGAGCGCGCTCACGGCGAGGAGGGAAAGAGCAGCGGGCGCAAGAGCGCGTCGCGCGCTCCGAGTTGGCTGTGACATCGAGCGGACCTTTCTTGACGGCATTGTCAAACTCTGCTTATCGCGGAGCAAGTCGCCAACGAGAGGTTGGCAAGATCGAGCCTACCGACTTGCGCACGTCTGAGACATAAGCATTAGCTTTTTGGACATTTGCGGTGTCGATGGGCTCGAAAGGGCGAAATTGACGCAGTCGATCACCCGCATCGAGATCGCCGTCACCAACACCTGGGCGAACCGGTTCACCGCCAACGCGGCGCTCCCGGAGTCTGCGATCACCCCGATCACGATGCCGGTCTACGCCGCGGACGCCCCCGCGAGGCCCTGGGGGC
This sequence comes from Lacisediminihabitans sp., assembly GCF_043726815.1. NCBI lineage: Bacteria > Bacillati > Actinomycetota > Actinomycetes > Micrococcales > Microbacteriaceae > Lacisediminihabitans > Lacisediminihabitans sp. The sequence goes on along the minus strand of NZ_JAYSJZ010000058.1, from coordinate 9,892 downwards.
TGCGGGGCGCGGTGGTCCTGCTTCGGCACGAGGTGACGGAGGCCGACTCGGGCTACTAGAACATCGGGTGGTCGTTGGCGACCTCGTCCGGCATGCGCTGCAATACGTCCCAGTGTTCAACGACCTTGCCCCCGTTGAGGCGGTAGATATCCGCGACCGCGGCCACCGGATTGCCCGGAAAGGTCGCCCTAACATGGACGAGCGCAAAGTCACCGTCGATGAGGATCCGCTGGATCTCGAACGCGGCACCAGGAGTGGAGAACTTCGGCGTCAGCATCGCGACCGCGGCGTCGCGGCCATCCGGAATCGTCGGGTTGTGCTGGATGTAGTCCTCGGCCACGAAGCTCGTGAACGCGGTTTCGACGTCGCGCTCCGTGTAGAAGAGGCGCGCAAACTCGGTGACGATCGTGCGGTTGTCGCTCACCGTGACTACCCGAGCTCCGCCGCGAGACGGCGAGCGCCACGCACCGCGAGGGCGACACTCATCAGGGTCGGGTTCATCGAGGTGGCAGTGGGAATCAGAGCGTTTCCTCCCACGATCAGATTCTCGTGCCCCCAGACCCTCGAGTACGGGTCGGCGACCGAGGTGCCGTCGTCGATCTCGCCCATGCGCATGGTTCCCTGATAGTGAAGGCTCGACCCGTTCGGCATGAGCCGCGGGGGCGCCACGAAGGTGCCGAGCGATTCGCCGGCGCGCGTCAGCAGCTCGGTCGCGCGGGCGACGTCGTCGTTCTCGGCATCGGTGAGCTCGTAGCAGATGCTCATGTTCGGGAAGCCGCGGTAATCGAGCTCGTCGTCGTCGAAGGTGACGCCGTCCTCGAAGCGAGGGCGCTTGCGCAGTCCGTAGCCCATATTGACGTACCCCCAGCGGTTGCCCGCCTGCGGATGGGCGGGGTCCAGCTGAAACGGCGGCAGTTCCGCATACATGACCTGGAGGGAGAACGGGTGGTCGGGTTCGGAGTACGGAATGCGGTTCACTGCGGCGACGGGGTCGGCGGGGTTGGTGGAACGCCGCGCGAGTTCGCTCGTGAGGTCGTCCTCGGTCGCGAAACGACCCATCTTGTCCGCGTCCAGCGCGACGGTCGAGATCACGACCGGGTGCTCGGTGAGGTAGTGCCCGAGCGCCCGCGGGCGGATGCCGGATGCCCAGAGCAGCTGCGGGGACCGGAACGCGTCGGCGGCGACGACCACCGCATCCGCGGCGAACTCGTACGTCTCATGGGAACGCAGGTCCTCGACCACGAGCCCGGTGGCCCGACCGCCCTGGAGTTCGACCCGACGCACGAGGGAGAGGTCGCGCAGTTCGAATCTCGAGGCGAGGGGGGAGTCGGGGTCGATCAGGGAGCCGAGCACCATGTCGGTGCCCGTCCAGCGCATCGACCCGTCCGGCTGGGGGTCGCCGGCGACCGGAAGGGTGCTGGGGCGACTGTCTGCCGGAAGCTCGGAGAACTCCTCGGCGAGCAGGGCGCGGATGCCGCCGCCGATCGGAGAATCCGCGAATGCCGCGTTCTGGGCGTGCAGGAGGGACTCAGCGACGGCGATGAGGCCGTCCCACTCGGAGTCGGGGATGAACGACACCTTCTCGCTGCCCGAGGGGCGCGGGATCGCACAGGTCCAGTGCGCGCCCTGGCCACCGACGTTGGTGGCGGTCGCTGCCGCCGGAAACGTCGGGGCATGCGCGGATCCGTCGCCGCCGAAGTCGAAGAGGTGCGTTCCCTGCCGCGCCGTGAACATGCCTTCGACGACGGTTCCGGCGGGGATGCCCAGCGACTCCCGCAACGCGCCGGCCTGCGGGCCCTGCGACAGCTCCCGCGCCCGGGCCTTGGCTGCCGGGTCGACGATGTTCCGCACGCTCTCGCCCGGGATCTCGGTCAGCTGGGGGCCGGCCTCGAACATCACGACTCGGGCGGCGGGGTTGGACTCGAGAATCACTCGAGCGTAGGCGGCACCGATCGGGCCGCTGCCGACAATGGCGACGGTGGGGGTGGTAGACATGGTCTCTCCTTCGAGTGTCACGCGGACTGTGGTTGGGATTCGGGCTGGCTGTCGGATTCCGACTCGGCCGTCTCGTCGGACAGCCGACCGGCGGGGAGCAGAACGGCCGCGATGATCCCCAGGGCGTAGACCAGCGCGAGACCGGCGAACACCGGCCTGAGGACGTCGCCGTACACCCCCGCGATGTGGGCCTGAAGGGATTCACTGAGACCTCGGGCGACCGCTGGGGTGAGGGTGGAGTCATCCAGACCGGCGGGAAGCCCCGCGAGGACGCCGGCGCCGATGACCGCGCCGATGACCGCCGTGCCGACGGTGGCGCCGACCTGCCGAACAAGGGCGGCGGTCGCGGTGACCGACCCGGTCTCGCTGCGGCGCACGGCGCTCTGCACCACGGCGATCACCAGGCTCATGAACGAACCGGTGCCGACGCCGACCAGGGCCATGACGGCCATCGGCACCCACAGCGGGAGCCCGGCGGGGAGCAGGGCCATGATGGCCAGTCCCGCGGTGGCGACGGAGGTGCCGAAGATCGCGAAGACGCGATAGTGGCCGCTGCGGCTGGACAGCCAGCCCGTGACGAGGCTGCTCACGAGCATCCCGAACACCGTGGCGATGGGCACGAGTCCCGACACCGTGGCGGTCGTGCGATAGGCCATCTGGATGAAGGTGGGCATGTACGAGACGACCGAGAACAGCCCTATGCCGATGATCGCGGAGAGCGCGATCCCGGCCGCCACCGTGCGATCTCGGAAGTAACGCAGCGGCACGAACGGGTCATCCACCCTCAGCTCGATGACGAAGAAGGCCACGAGAGATGCGGCGGACAGGGCCAACAGTGCCACCGAGACGCCCGTGAGGCCGGGCTGGGTCACGCCCGAGACGGCCAGTACGAGGGACACGATCGCCGTGGTGAAGGTGACGCCACCGGCCACATCGAAGCGCCCGCGGACATTCCCGTCGATGTGGGGGATCGCCACGACGGCGAAGCCGAGAGCCACGACGCCGAAGGGCACGTTGATCCAGAAGACCCACTGCCAGCCGAAGTGGTCGGTGATGATCCCGCCCAGGACCGGCCCCACGAGGATCGCCACGGGAAAGGCCGCGCCGATGATGCTCAGCAGACGCGGACGCTCCCGCGGCGACGTCACGGTCGCGACGATCGTCTGGGACATCAGCTGGATGCCCGCCGAGCTGAGTCCCTGCGCCACCCGGGCGATGACCAGCTGTGTCATGTCCTGAGCGAGACCGCACGCGACCGAGGCGAGCACGAACAGCGCGAGGGACCCGAGGAAGACCCGGCGCGCGCCGAGCGAGTCCGCGAGCTTGCCCAGCAGCGGCAGAAACACGGTTGCCGCCAGAGTGTAGGCCACGATCACCCAGCTCATCTGCCCGAGGGCGCCCAACTCCCCCGCGATGGTGGCGAGGGAGGTGGAGACGATCGTGTGGTCGAGGGCACCGAGAAACGAGACGGTGAGAAGAGACGCCAGAAGGAGCCGGAGGCGCAGAGGGGAGAGTGTCATCGGAGGTCTGCCCGTACGAACGGGCCGTCGACGAGACCGGTTGTGCCCCACACGCGAACTCGTGGTGGGAACGGGCCCCCGGGGGCCCCAACGTCTCCGCCATTCTATACCGTCTTTTGCCTATTTTCAACATAAGCACTCGCCATATCCACTTATCAGTGGCGCGCTCGCGACCTGCTTCGCGCGGGAGCCACGGGCGGAGCGGCGACGGCGGCGCCGACGGTGCCGGTCAGGGTGCCGATGCCGTCGATGGTCATGCGAACCTCGTCCCCCTCGCGCAGCGGAGGCGGAGTGAGGCCGCCGTTGCGCCCCCACAGTTCGGCGAGGCATCCCCCGTTGCCGACAGTGCCGGAGCCGAGGACGTCTCCCGCGACGACTCTGGAGTTGCGCGAGGCGTAGGCGATGAGCTCCGGAAACGGCCAGCCCATGTTGGAGACGAGGTCCTCGCCGATCGGCACGTCGTTGACGAACACCTCTGCGCGCAGCGCGAGGAATCCGTCGGCATCGAGGCGCGGGGCGAGTTCGTCGGCGGTGACGATCCAGGGACCGAGCGACGTGCCGAAGTCCTTGCCCTTCGCCGGCCCCAGACGCACCTTCATTTCTCGGGCCTGGAGGTCGCGCGCCGACCAGTCGTTCATTATCGTGTAGCCGAAGATGCGGTCCGCCGACTCCTCCCGGGTGAGGTTTCTGCCGTCGGCATCCGGGGCGCCGCCCAGCACGACGGCGAGCTCGAGTTCGAAGTCGAGGCGGTCGCACACCGGGGGCGCCACTGGCTCGTCCGGGCCCAGCACGGTGTGCGGGTTCGTGAAGTAGAACGTCGGCGCCTCGTACCATTCAGGCACAACGCCGCCCGCGCCATCGATGGAGGCGGTCACGCCCTCGACGTGCTCCTCGAAGGCCACGAAGTCCCGGATCGACGCGGGCCAGAGCGGAGCCAGCAGCCGCACAGCGGCCAGGGCTGATCCGCCGGAGACGGCACGCGCGCGCAGGGCGTGAGCCGCGGCGAGCCCCGACTCGAGAACCTCGGCGACGGTCGCTCCGTCGGGGAACGGCACCACGCGATCGTCGATCACGAAACCCTCCCCGACGCGGCCCGCGGGGTCGAGCCAGCGGCCGATCCTCATGCCGTCACGCGGCTCGCGAGGATCGAGTCGGCGTTCTCACCGAGGATGCCACGCAGGACATCCTCGCCGAACCCGGCCTCGCGCACCTCGGCCACGGGATCGTCCAGCCCCATGTCGAAGGGGAAGTCGCTGCCGAGCATCACCTGCGAGGCACCCGCCACTTCGACGAGTGCGCGAAGAGTGCGCACGTCGTGCACCACCGTGTCGAACCAGATGCGCGACAGATAAGAGGAGGGAGCGTGTTCGCAGCCGTGCGCCTCCGGCCTCACCCGCCACGCGCGATCGGACCGGCCGATCACCGTCGGCAGGTAGCCGCCACCGTGGGCCGCGACGATCTTCAGGCCGGGATACCGGTCGAGAACGCCGGCGAAGATGAGGTGCGACAAGGCAACCGCGTTCTCCGTCGGCTGGCCCACGGTGTTCGAGAGGTAGAACCGGTCGAGACGTTCATCGAGACTGCACCCGAAGGGATGCAGGAACACGACGCAGCCCAGTTCCTCGGCGCGTGCCCAGAACGGCTCCAACCGCTCGTCGGAGAGCTCGACATCTCCGGCGAAGGACGAGATCTCGACTCCGACGAGTCCGCGACCGAGCACCGCGTCGTCGAGACACTCCACGATGCGAGTCGGATGCTGCAGCGGCACGAGCCCCAACCCGATCAGTCGATCCGGTGCGCTCGCCACGTGTTCGGCGATGAGACGGTTCGCCTCGATCGCCGTCCACACCGCGAGGCCCTCTGGCACACCGGGATAGAAGTGGTTGGGTGAGGCGCTCACCCACTGGCGGTCGACGCCCTGGGCGTCCATGGCGGCAAGCCGCGCCGCGGGATCCATCAGCTTGGGGATCCGCTCGCCGATCATCCGTCCGGAGGCCGCAATCGAGGCCGCCCCGTTGCGCCTCAGCTCGAGTGCCGCCGCCTCCTGCACGAGGTCGGGGGCGCGGCGCTCGACCTCTGCCTGGAGTGCAGGCATCAACAGGTGCGCGTGAACGTCGGTGATCATGCGGGTTCCGCCATCTTCTTCGCGATTCCGAAGATGAGACCGCCCGCGTCTGCGTCGCGATCCCCGTCGAGTTGCCATTGGCCCAGCTGCACGGAGGCCGAAACGACGGCCCCGGCGCGAGGCAGCCGGCGTGCGTGGAAGGCGTCCCAGACCCCCTGGTCGAGGGTGTCGGCCGCCACGAGCAGCTCGGTCAGCACGAGCGCATCCTCCAGCGCCTGCGCGGCGCCCTGGGCGATCGTGGGAGGGCAGCTGTGCGCGGCATCCCCGATGATGACGACCCGACCGCGGTTCCACGGCGCCTCGACGAGATGCTGGGTGAACCACGTGTAGTTGGCAGGGGCGCCCGCCTCGAGGTCGGCGCGCACCGAGTTCCACGGTCCGTCGTAGGCGCGCGACTCGTCGATCATGATCCGGGTCGCCTCCCCCTCGCTGACCCCGGACCGGTCCTGCGCCTTCTCCACGAGGAAGGCGTACATGCTGTTGTCGCCCGTCGGGGTGTAGCCCGCGATGTACATCCGACCGCCGTAGTAGAGCTCGCTGCGCGGCACGTCGGCCGGCCGGGAGACGAAGGCCCGCCAGATCCCCATCCCGGTGGGCTGGGGCCTGGTCTCGATTCCGATGAGCTCGCGCACCGCGGAGTTGACTCCGTCGGCCCCGACGAGCAGGTCGAACACGCCGACTGGCTCATCATTGACGAGAACCTCAACGCCTTGCTCCGTCTGCCGCAACCCCGTGACCCGGGCGTCGAAGCGAACCCGCGCGCCAGCCGCGACGGCATGGTCGAAGAGGATGCGCGCGAGATCGGCGCGCGGCATCCCCATCGCCGCCGGGTAATCGGGTCCACCCGACTTGACGTCGGGAAGTTCGGCCACGACGGCCGCCCCGGGCCCGGGGGCACGGAGAGTCAGGCCCTCGAAGGGGAACCCCGCCGCGCGGATGTCGTCCCAGGCGCCCAGGGCGTCGAAGACACGGAGGGCGTTGCCCTGCAGGGATATGCCCGATCCGACGGTGCCGAGTTCGGGCTTGGCCTCGAATACCTCCACCTGCACGCCGGCCTTGGCGAGCTGGATTGCCGCGGCGAGGGCTGCGACGCCGCTTCCGGCAATGGCGACTCTCTGTACTGCAGTCATCTGAGAACCTCTCTGTTCTGTTGGTGTACGGCTTAGAAGATCGCGACCGGGTTCACCGGCGACCCGACCGCTCCCGTGATGGGCAGCGGAGGGGCCGACAGCAGGAACTCGTAACGACCCGTCGATGCGCAGTGCGCGCCGAGTTCCTCCAGATCCCACATCTCCCCCACCGTGAGACCGATATTAGGGATGACGACCTGATTCAGGGGCTGGAAGGCGGGCACGTCGAACTCATTCGGCCGAACCTCGAAGCCCCAGGTGTCGGTCGCGATGGCGGCGATCTCGGTGCCGTGCAGCCATCCGGCGGTCGCGAGGGACAGCCCGGGTGCCGGGCCACCCGCGTACTCCCCCCACCCCAGGCGACACACCCGCGCGAGCTGGCCGGTGCGCACGAGCACGATGTCGCCGCGACCCACTGCACTCGACTCGCCCTGGGCACGCGCGCAGGCGTCCAGGTCTGCGGCAGTGATGGCATAGCCGTCGGGCAGCTCGGCGGAGTCCGGGGCCAGGTGACGGCCGAGGTCCAGCAACACTCCCCGGGAGACGATGACGGATGCCGCGTGCTCGATGCCCGTGACGAGGTCGCCGTCGCTCGTGACGACGTCCCCCGCCCGTCGGCCGTTCCACGCCATTCCGTGATCGAAGATGTGACCGAGCCCGTCCCACTGGGTCGAGCACTGAAGCGGCATGGCGATGATGTCGTCCGCACCACCGATTCCGTGCGGGAATCCCTGCGACCCCCGCTCGGCGTCCGTTCCGGTGTCCAGCATTGTGTGGACGGGATTGGTGCGCCGGCGCCAACCATTCTGCGGCCCGTTCATGTCGAAGGACTGGGAGAGCGAGATCACCCGCCCGGTGGTGGCGAGTCGGGCCGCGGCGGCGCGCTTGGTCTCGTCGATGAAGTTCAGAGTGCCGAGAACATCGTCTGCGCCCCACCGCCCCCAGTTGCGGTACGCCTCCGCCCGAAGCGCGATCTCCGCCTCGGGGTTTGAGCGGTCGAGCGCCGTCGGGTCCTCTCCGGGAGTGGTCATCGCGCCGACTCCGCCACGCAACGAACGACCTGGGTGCCCAGGCCTTCGATGCTGCCGGTCATCACATCTCCGTCGCGCAGGAATCGCTTCCAGTGCTGTCCGTTGCCCGCTGGACTCCCGGTCAGCAGCAGGTCGCCGGGAAGCAGGGGCATCGTCTGGGACGCACCAGACACGAGGGCGGGAATGTCGAACAGCAGGTCGTTGGACGAGGCGTCCTGCATGGTCTCACCGTTGAGCTCGAGGTGCAGCCTGACGTCGCTCGGATCGATGAAGGATGCCGGCACGAGAAACGGACCGGTGGGAAGGAAGCCCGGTGCATTCTTGGCGCGATACCAGTCGGTGCCGATCTCCTTCATGTCCTTACGGAAGACCAGGTCACGCGTCGTCACGTCGTTGACGATCGTGTACCCGGCCACATGTTCCATCGCCTCGTCACGCGACACCCGGAATGTCTCACGACCGATTACCACGGCCAGCTCGAGTTCCCAGTCATGCACGTCGCTGTAGCCGGGCAGGGCCAGGGGCACGTCGTCACCCACGACGCAGGCGGGGAGGCCGATGAAGAAGTACGGTTCTCCATTTGCCTTGCGGCGATCCATGAGCTCGGCGGCAAACGCGCGGGCCTCCTCGGGGGTGCGCGTCTGATCCTGGGTGAGCCCGGCCGCCACCAGTTCGATGACGTGCGCGCGGTAGTTCGCCCCGGTCTGCAGCACCTGGCGCGGGGTGACCGGCGCGGTGAGGGTCACGCTCTCGAGCGGGAGCCAGCCATCGTCACGCTGCGCCAGCGCGGCCACTCGCTCCCAACCCGGCGTCCCGAGAGCGAGCAACGCATTGAGACCCTGCACCCCCAGGTCTTCGGGGGTGACCGGACGGATGCGATCGCCGCGCACGACGCCGAGCACGACCTCCTCGCCGTTCCGGTATCGGGCCAGCGCGTACGGAGCGTTGATTGTGTGGTTCACCATGAGATTCGGTCCTCGCTTCGTTGCGATCGTGGTCGATAGGGGGCCGGGACGCCACGTTCCCGGCCCAGTGGGTCAGCCCTGTCCGTGCTTGGCGTACGGGTTGAACAGCGCGTCCTTGATCTCGTCTGGCACGCCCTCCTCGGTCGCCGACGGTCCATCGGCCGCGGGGAAGGACTCCGTCATCGACATCGGCATCGCACTGTTGCGGTAGAAGTTGTTCGACCCGAGACTCGGCTTCCAGGTGTTCGGCTCCCAATCCGGCACGTAGTTGCGGTAGCCGCCCGTGTTGAGCTCGATGCGCAGCGTCGACGGCTCACGGTAGTAGAGGAAGTTCTGTTCGCCGATGCCGTGGATCGACGGGCCGTACTCGATCGGGATGCCGTTCTCCATGAGCACGTCGGCCGCGATGAGCAGCTCCTCGCGGGTGTCGACCCAGAACGCGTAGTGGTTGATGCGGCCCGCGCGCGTCGAGCCGTCGAGGACGACACCGAGGTCGTGGGACTTCTCATTGGTGGTGAGCACCGAGAAGACGGAGATCGGAGCCTCGTCGAGGATCGTCTTGGCCATGATCCTGAAGCCCAGCACCCGGTTGTACCAGGCCGCGAAATCGTCGACACTGCTCGTGGCGATGGTCACGTGGTCGAGCTGACGGGGAGCCCCCGCCACCTTGCTGCGCTTTTCGGGACGGTCCGGGTAGATGGATGCCTCGGCCGGAAGCGCCTGGTGGCGCACGACATCCCAGTGCAGAGTCATGCTGTGGCCCCAGGGGCCGACGAAGCGGTATGCGCGACCGATCGAGGGACCGTCGAACCACTCGCCGTCGACACCCTCGGCTTCGAGCAGGCGGGCGGCCTCTTCGAGCGCCTCGGGGCTCGAGGTTCGCCAGGCCATGGTGGCGAGCGACGGCTCGGTGCCGGGGATCACCACGAGGCTGTACGCGTAGTAGTCGCCCCAGCAGCGCAGGTACACGGCGCCGTCGATGCGGTCGACGACGCTGAGCCCCACCTGCGTGACGTAGAAATCGACTGAGGCCTCCACGTCGGGCGAGGTGACCGCCACATACGACAGATGGGAGAGGAGTTTGATCATCATCGATCCTTTCGTTGAAGCGTGGGGAGGATTCCCC
>NZ_JAYSJZ010000057.1:0-30719 GCF_043726815.1 Lacisediminihabitans sp. | reverse complement strand
TCCGTCCCATCGTCGTCGTGTGCCAAAGCGGCAGACGCAGCGCCTCTGTCGCCATCGCTCTCACCGAGGCCGGATTCGCCTGCGACACGATGGTGGGAGGCATGATCCAATGGGCCGTCGAAGGCCTCCCCGTCACTCGTCCCCGATGAATTCATCCCATCGGACGAACCCCTCCAGCCGGATACGACCAGTTCCAAGTGAAGGGATCAGTTGACGATGGGTGCAATGATCGCCGTCCTGCTGGGGCTGCTGATCGGCGCGGTGCTGGGCCTCGTCGGTGCCGGCGGATCGATCATCGCCGTCCCAGCCCAAGTCTACGGAGTCGGGGTGAATCCCGTCCAGGCGATTCCGGCATCCCTGATCGTCGTGGGACTTGGAGCATTGGCCGCCGTCCTTCCGCGCATTCGACAAGGCATCGATTGGACCACCGCTGCAGTCGTCGGAGCCGCCGGCGTCCCTGCCGCCTGGATCGGCACCGCTGTCAACCGGATGCTCAACCCGAATGCGCTCATGCTGATTTTCGCCGCACTCATGGTCGTCGCGGCCCTTCGAATGCTCACCGCACAGCGAGAAACGACGGAGTTGATCCAGTCCCGAAAATTTCGTGCCCACGCACCACGAGCACTTGCTGTCGGCGCGCTGGTCGGATTCCTCACGGGACTGCTCGGCGTCGGCGGAGGCTTCATCATCGTGCCTGCACTGACCCTGCTGCTAGGTCTGGAGATGAGCACCGCAGTCGGAACGTCTCTGGTCATCATCGTCATCAATTCTGTCGCCGGATTCTCCGCACACATTCAGAACCTGACACTCGACTGGCCGATCGTTCTCACCTTCGCCGCATCGGCAATCGTCGGCTCACTACTGTCAGCTCGAGTCGCGACGAAACTTCCCGACAAGCACATCAGAATCACCTTCGCGATCTCGATCCTCGCCATCGCTGCCTTCGTCACGATCAGCAGCGGATACGCTCTCGCCACCGCCCAACACATGATGCCCGTCAAAAACCAGAGTCTGTAGGCAAATAGTGATTTGGAGGTGGTCCACACCGGTCAGCGCCGGGGACTTGAGCTATGGACATCGAGATACTGCACATCGAGGGCTGCCCGAACTGGCGCGATACCGCAGACCAGGTGACAGCGATCTTCGCCGAACTCGGATCGAACCAACCGCCCATTCGGGTGACACTGCACTCCTCGCCCACCGCCGCCGCGCTGGTACCCTTTGCCAGAAGCGCCCACCATCCCTGTCGACGGAGCAGATGCTCTCCTCTCCGACGGACGGATATCCAATCTTGCCTGCCGGGTGCACCTGATCGGTGGTCGCTTCGCCGGCGTCCCATCGACTGGGGATTTGCGGGCGGTCATCTCCTCAGCGCTGGAGAGAGCTCGTGACCGCGGAACTCTCGATCACCTTAGCCATGCATGACGTGAATTGCGGTGCCCTGCATGGCTCCGCGCCCCGAAAAAACAGCGAAGCAGGCTCGCAGGGCTACCTTGGACAGGGATCCGTAGCCTCAAGTTCCCGCTCACCTACTTGCAGCGTGGCTGCTCACCGTTTACTTATAGGGAGCGGGACAAAATTGGGGACAAAGAACCCGCTTTCGGTACCAGAAACAGCCGGTATCGCTCCGTATGCAGTGCTAGCCTCTGACTGTATTAATTCGCCGGAAGTCTTGATTTCCCGGGGTTTACGCGGGCGTCGAAGGCTCGGATCTTCCAAGCAGAACGTGCTGACTAGCCGATCTTTTGTTCTTGGTTCGAGTCCAGGTACCCCAGCTTTAGTCGTCAAGGCCCCGGTTCTCCGGGGCTTTTTGCGTGAGAGACCTTTCGAACGGCTGCTTCGTCTGGATGGTCAGCTCGCCGTTCTCCTCTCGGCCCTCTGCGATGTAGGCGAGTCGCTTGAGGGTCTCGATGTTCCGGAGGAACAGCGGGATGTTCATCAAGGCGTCCGGCAGGAGCGCCCCCGGTCCGCTGATCGCCCTCTCGGCGATGCGCACCCGGCAGCCGCGGGCGTGCGGCTCGATGTCGATCTGCACCCTGGCCTCGCCGATCGGCCAGCCCTTGGCTCGCAGGACGAGGTGCGTCGGCTCGCTCGACTCCTCGACCCGGGTTTCGTCATTGATGAGAAACGGCCACGCCCCGAACGAATGGTGGAGGGCGGAACCGACACCCGGCCAGCGGGCGTCGACGGCACGCATCCGCGAGGCACCCACGACCCAGACGGGGAAGAGCCAGCCATCTCGAAGCACGGCGAAGACCGCCTCTGGCGTGCAGGACATCACTCGGGTGTTCGTTGACACGGCTGCTCCTTCGGGTCGTGTCCGTCAGCTCGGTCGACGAGGCGGCGCTCACCGAGGCGGACACAGCGCACGGTAGTCCCATCCGTCTGCACTGCACAGCCCTTGACAGCCGTCCACTGCCGACACCGGCGACGGGCGATCGATCCTCTTGCCCCGAGCATCTTTCGCGCCAGAACGACCAGCTCGATAATGGATCCGTGACCGCGGGCTGCGCGAATGACGGCCGCGACCTGCACACACACTTCTTCATCGTCGAAGCCAACCCGGCCGGACTGGCCACCATCGCATCGCTCGTCGATTCGGGCGAGCTGCTACCTACGGTGGCCAGGGTGTATCCCCTCTGGGAGGGGCGCGCGGCATACGCGGACGGCGCCCGGCTGCACGGGCCGGGCAAGACCGTGCTTCGGGTGCGCTAGGGCCGGGAGTCACGGCATCCGACTTGCGGGCCTTTCGACCCTGCCGTCGGCGATCCGCGCGCCCGAAGCTGGAGTTGACGGCCTCGATGACCGTGCGCCAGACCCGCACAGAGGGTGGGCGGTGAGATCTCCCGAAAGGCACAATCCGTGACAATCGTTGACAAGGCAGAGCCGGCCGTCGTCGAGCAGGACGAGTCCCAGCGCGCATGGCGTGGCTTCGTTCCCGGTTCCTGGACCGACGGCATCGACGTGCGCGACTTCATCCAGCGCAACTACACCCCGTACGACGGCGACGACTCCTTCCTCACCGGCCCGACAACGCGAACCCTGGGGATCTGGCACCGACTCACGGCGATGTTCCCCGAGGAGCGGGAGAAGGGCGTCTACGACGTCGACGCGACGACCCCGGCCCTCATCACGGCCCACAAGCCCGGCTACATCGACCGGGACAACGAACTCATCGTCGGCCTGCAGACGGATGCCCCGCTGAAGCGCGCGATCATGCCGTTCGGCGGGTGGCGCACGGTGGCGACCTCGCTCCAGACGTACGGCTACGAGGTCTCGACCGAGTTGGAGACGATCTTCACGAAGTACCGCAAGACCCACAACGACGGCGTCTTCGACGTCTATCCTCCCGCGGTCAAGCGGGCACGGCACAGCAAGATCATCACCGGTCTGCCCGACGCTTACGGCAGGGGCCGCATCATCGGCGACTATCGTCGGGTCGCGCTGTACGGCGTGGACGCCCTGATCGCGGCGAAGAAGCTCGACCGGGCGGAACTCGACACCCACTTCTCCACCGAGGAGGTCATCCGCGACCGGGAGGAGAACGCGGAGCAGTTGCGGGCGCTGACAGAGCTCGTGCAGATGGCGGCATCGTACGGGTACGACATCTCGCGTCCGGCCGAGAGCGCCCGCGAGGCGGTGCAGTGGCTGTACTTCGCGTACCTCGGCGCGGTGAAGGAACAGAACGGCGCGGCGATGTCGTTCGGCCGCAACACGGCCTTCCTCGACGCCTACCTGGAGCGTGACCTCGCCGCCGGCGTTCTCACCGAGGAGGCCGCCCAGGAGCTCATCGACGATCTGGTCATCAAGCTGCGGATCGTGCGATTCCTACGCACGCCGGAATACGACTCGCTGTACTCCGGCGACCCCACGTGGGTCACCGAGTCGATCGGCGGGATCGGCCAGGATGGCCGCACCCTCGTCACCAAGACGGCATTCCGGTTTCTGCAGACCCTCTACAACCTGGGCCCGGCGCCGGAGCCGAACCTCACGGTGCTGTGGAGCGACAGGCTGCCCGAGGGATTCAAGCGCTTCTGCACCGGGGTGTCGATCGACACGTCCGCCATCCAGTACGAGTCCGACGAACTCATCCGGGGCGCCTGGGGCGACGACGCGGCAATCGCCTGCTGTGTCTCGCCCATGCGGGTGGGCAAGCAGATGCAGTTCTTCGGTGCTCGGGTCAACGTCGCCAAGGCGCTGCTGTACGCGATCAACGGCGGGCGCGATGAGGTCTCGGGCGAGCAGATCGCGCCGGAGTCCGCTCCGATCGCCGGGGACGTTCTCGACTACGAGACCGTGTGGACCGCGTATCAGCGGCTGCTCGGCTGGCTCGCCGCCACCTACGTCGATGCGCTGAATTGCATCCACTACATGCACGACAAGTACGCCTACGAGCGCCTCGAGATGGCCCTGCACGACCAGAAGGTGCTTCGCACGATGGCCTGCGGAATCGCCGGGCTCAGCGTCGCGGCGGACTCCCTGTCCGCCATCAGGTACGCGACGGTGCGCCCCGTCCGCGACGAGACCGGCCTCGCCGTCGACTACACGATCGAGGGCGAGTACCCGGCGTTCGGCAACGATGACGACCGGGTGGACGGCATCGCGACCATGATCACCACCCGATTCATGGAGATGCTGCGCGAGCACCCCACCTACCGCAACGCCGTGCACACCCAGTCCGTGCTCACCATCACGTCCAACGTCGTCTACGGCAAGGCCACCGGCAACACGCCGGACGGTCGCCGCGGCGGGGCACCGTTCGCTCCGGGGGCCAACCCCATGAACGGTCGGGACACTCACGGCATGCTGGCGTCCGCCCTCAGCGTCGCCAAGATCCCGTACGCCTCCGCGCAGGACGGCATCTCCCTGACCACCAGCATCGTGCCGAGCGGCCTCGGCCACACGAAGGAGCAACAGGTCACCAACCTCGTCGGGCTTCTCGACGCCTTCACCGAGGCCGACGGCTACCACCTCAATGTGAACGTGTTGAACCGCGAGACCCTCGTCGACGCCATGGAACACCCCGAGAAGTACCCGCAGCTCACGATCCGCGTCTCGGGCTATGCCGTCAACTTCGTGCGCCTCACCCGGGAGCAGCAGCTGGATGTCATCAGCCGCACCTTCCATGCCGGCGTCTGAGCCGGCGCCCCACGTGGCCACGGTCTTTCTCGGTACCCCCGGGTATCCCACACTCGACTGCCCGGTCGTCGCCCTCGAGCACCCGGGGGACGACGCCGAGGCGCACGCCCGGCTCGTCGCGTCGATCAGACACGAGGAGCTGGAGGGCATCCGCACCGGTGCCCTCGGGAGCGTTCACTCCTGGGAGCTGGTGACGGCCGTGGACGGGCCGGGAACGCGCATGACGCTCTTCCTCAACGGCTGTCCGTTGCGCTGCCAGTACTGCCAGAACCCCGACACCTGGCGCCTTCGCGAGGGCAGGCTCACCGGCATCGACGAGGTGATGGATCGGGTGCGCCGCTACCGGGACGTGTTCGAGACGACCGGCGGCGGGCTGACGATCTCGGGCGGTGAGCCGCTCATGCAGCCGGCGTTCGTGCGTCGCGTCTTCGCGGAGTGCCGCACGGCAGGCATCCACACGGCGCTGGACACGTCTGGGTTCCTGGGCCGGAAGGCCTCGGATGAGCTCCTTCAGAACACGGATCTGGTGCTTCTCGACGTGAAGTCCGGCATTCCCGAGACCTACCGTGAGGTCACAGGGGGCGAACTCGCGCCGACGATCGCCTTCGGCGACAGGCTCGAGGAGGCGGGGGTGGCCGTCTGGATCCGCTTCGTGCTCGTTCCCGGTCTCACCGACGCGCCGGAGAACGTGGAGGAGGTCGCGAAGATCGTGGCGCGGTGGGGCAACGTCGAGCGGGTCGAGGTTTTGCCCTTCCATCAGATGGGCAAGAGCAAGTGGGAACGCCTCGGTCTGCCGTACCGACTGCGAGACGTGCAGCCGCCGGATGAAGGTCTTCAGGATCGCGTTCGGGAGCAGTTCCGTTCGCACGGCCTCACCGTCTACTGAGCCGGCGTTGTCCGGTGGCGGTCCGGGCGCTCGAGGACCGAGCGCCCGGGCCGGTCGACCTAGCTTTCGAGCTGGGCGTCCAGGGTGATCTCGACGCCGGTGAGCGCCTTGCTCACGGGGCAGGTAGCCTTGGCCTCGGTCGCCGCGGCGAGGAAGGTGGCCTCGTCGATGCCAGTCACCTCTCCGCGAACGGTCAGGTGGATGCCGGAGAGGCGGAAGCCACCGGCCGGGTCCGCTCCGAGACTCACGTCGGCCTTCACATCGAGGGCCTCGACGGTGCCACCGGCCGCGCCGAGCACGGCGGAGAACTGCATGGCGTAGCAGGCGGAGTGGGCGGCGGCGAGAAGTTCTTCGGGGCTCGTGAATCCGTTGGCGGTTTCGGCGGCGCGCTTCGGGAAGGAGACGTCGTAGGTGCCGAGCTTGGAGCTGGAGAGCTCGACCTGGCCCCCACCGGTCTCGAGGCTGCCGTTCCAGGCGGTGCGTGCGGTGCGAGTGGGCATGGTTGTGCTTCTTTCTGTCGGGCCGGCAGTGCGGCCGTGGCGGGAAGGGTGAGTCAGTGGGAGGCGCGCGCGTGATCGGCGACGGCGGTGACCTGGGTCACGAGGGCCTTCAGCTCATCGAGCCGAAGTCCCGTCGCCGCACAGACCTGTGCGGGGATCAGTTCCGCCCGGCGGCGGAGGTCGCTGCCCGCGTCGGTGAGTGAGACCTCGACGCTGCGCTCGTTGTGCGGGAGGCGATTCCGCGCGATCAGCCCGGCCTTCTCGAGCCGCCGAAGCAACGGGGACAGCGTGCCGGAATCGAGGTGCAGCCGTTCCCCGAGCCGGGACACGGTCACCGGCCCGGACTCCCAGAGCACGAGTAGTGCCAGGTATTGCGGGTAGGTGACGCCGAGGGGGTCGAGCAGCTCCCGGTAGCGCGCGGTGAGCGCGTGGGAGGCGTTGTAGAGCGCGAAACAGATCTGCCCGTCGAGGGAGAGGGCGCTGCTCTGGGTCGCGGTCATGAGAACGACACTAACACATTGTGCACAATTCAAATGTGCACAATACAAAAGAGGGAAGGCCTCGCGGGGGCGCCGGAGCCTGTGGGAGGATCCTCTGCATGACCGAAGACGAGATCATCGCCTACACGGCAGGGCTGCCGGGAGTCGTGGCCATGACCGCCGGGCCGCACACCTCGGCACCGGAGGCGGCCTGGGGCCACACCTTCTTCTTCTTCGATCCCACCGGCGACTCGCCGGCGAACCAGCGATTCCCGCACCGAGGAGCAGGCGCGATCGCTCCTCGGCGATACCCGCGACCTCGCGGCGGCAAGGCACGAGCGCCGGGAGTCGCTCTGAACGGACCGCTCGACTAGTACCCCGACTTGGCGGACTTGACCTCGTCACCGGTCGGCGACACGACGTACCAGATGCCGCCAACGCCCTGTCCGTTGATGTCGCCGGGGGCCTTGTCCTGGGCGAAGGTGTAGATCGGTCGCCCGTTCACCGTGACCTGCTTGCCGCCGTCGACGCCTGTGATCGTTCCGATCTTTCCGGTGACGCCGCTGACCTGCGGGGTCGCCGACTTCGAGGTGATCGCCGGCCACAGCGTGGCGCACTGCCCGGTGCAGGCGCTCGACCCGGAGTTGGGAGTGTCCTTGTCGAAGACGTAGGCCGTCATGCCCTTGCCGTCCACAATGACCTTGCCCAGGGTGGACGTGCCGACGGCGATGTCGGCGCTCGCCGCGGCCGGTGCCGGTGACGACGACGGGGACGATTGCCCCGACCCGTAGGCGCCGGTCGATGTGCCGGACGATGCGCACCCGGCCAGGGCCAGGGCCACCAGCGCCGCGCCGAGGAGACTGGAATTGATTGTTATCTTCACGATGAGTTCCTTCTGGAATGGGGTGCGTCACGCACGAACGCAATCGCATCGGCGGAAGTTGCCCGCTACCGTTACGACGAGGCTCACGCCCTCACGGTTCAGCCGTCGGGGGGACCCTGGAGCGATTGACTTGTTCTCGTGTCGTGTGATTCCATGACTCAAAGCGTTTCCCGTGGGGCAAGCACTAAGAGGCAGTGGTGAGCGATTCGCGGATAGCCAAGGCGACCGTCGACGAGCTCGAGCCGACCGATCGGGCGACGGATTCTGCCGCTGTGCCGCAGGTGTCGCTGCGCGCGCTCCGCAAGACCTTCGGCGCCGTCACCGCCGTCGACGGCATCGACCTCGACATCGCGGACGGCGAGTTCTTCGCGATGCTCGGCCCATCCGGGTCGGGCAAGACGACGGTTCTGCGGATGATCGCCGGCTTCGAGCAGCCGACCTCCGGGTCCGTCTTCCTGGCCGGCGTCGATGCCACGACCCTGCCACCGTTCCGTCGCGACGTGAACACGGTGTTCCAGGACTATGCGCTCTTCCCGCACATGACGGTCGCCCAGAACGTGGAGTACGGACTGCTCGTGCACCGGGTGCCCAGGGCGGAGCGGGCGCGCCGCGTGGGGGAGGCGCTCGACATGGTGCGGCTCGGCGAGCACGGAAGGCGCAAGCCGACCCAGTTGTCCGGTGGCCAGCGCCAGCGGGTCGCCCTCGCCAGGGCCCTGGTGAACCGGCCCCGGGTGCTGCTGCTCGACGAGCCGCTCGGCGCGCTCGACCTCAAGCTCCGCGAGCAGATGCAGCTCGAGCTCAAGGCGATCCAGCGCGAGGTGGGAATCACCTTCCTCTTCGTCACCCACGACCAGGATGAGGCCCTCACCCTCTGCGACCGCCTCGCCGTCTTCAACAACGGCCGCATCGAGCAGGTCGGTCGGGCCGAAGAGGTCTACGAGAACCCGGCCACCCAGTTCGTTGCCGGGTTCGTCGGGTCGTCGAACGTGATCAGCGGGGCGGCGGCCCGCGCGATCGTGGGTCGAGACGGCGCCTTCGCCGTGCGCCCGGAGAAGATCTCGGTCGCCCAAGGCGGCTCCGCCACGGCGCCCGGGTCGCTCACCGTTGCGGGAATCGTTCAGGACGTGGTCTACGCGGGGTCCACCACCCGAATCGTCGTCGCGGGCCCGGAGGGGCTCATCCTCACCGCGACGATCCTCAACGCGCACAGCCCGGATGGCGGGGTCGTGCGCCGGGGCGACCCGATCGCACTGACCTGGCACGAGAGCGCCATGAGGAGCATCAACGTCTGAACCCCGACCCACCACGGCACGACCCGAGAGAGGTGCACCATGAAGAGAAGGTTTCTGGCGCTGAGTGCAGGCGCCGTCGCCCTGACGACCGCGATGCTGTTCACCGGTTGTTCGACGACCACGCCGAGCATGAGTTCGCAGGGTGCGCCGCCGCCCAAGGTCGCCATGCTGCAGAAGCTCGGCGCCGGGGAGGGCCAGCTCAATCTGATCGCCTGGGCCGGCTACGCCGAGGACGGGTCGAACGACCCGACGGTGGACTGGGTACACCCCTTCGAGCAGCAGAGCGGCTGCAAGGTGAGCACGACCATCGGCGACACCTCGGATGCCATGGTGCAGCTCATGCGCACCGGCCAGTACGACGGGGTCTCCGCGTCCGGCGACGCCACGCTGCGGCTCGTCTATGCGGGCGACGTCGCCCCGGTGAACACCAAGCTCGTGCCCAACTACGCCACGATCTCGCCCTTCCTTAAGCACAAGTCGTGGAACTCGGTGAACAAGCAGATGTACGGCATCCCGCACGGCTGGGGCGCAAACCTGCTCATGTACAACCCGAGCGTCGTGACCACGGCCCCGGACTCCTGGTCGGTGGTGTTCGACAAGTCCAGCGCCTACAAGGGCAAGGTCACCGCCTACGACTCGCCGATCTACATCGCGGATGCCGCGCTGTACCTGATGACGAAGGATCCCTCCCTCGGCATCAAGGACCCGTACTCCCTCACCCAGAAGCAGCTCGACGCAGCCGTCAAAGTGCTCACGGAGCAGGCCGGCAACGTCGGCGAGTACTGGGCCGACTACACCAAGGAGGTGCAGGCCTTCGAGTCCGGCACCTCGGTGGTGGGCACGACGTGGCAGGTGATCGCGAACCTGGTCAACTCAGACGCGAAGGTGAAGGTGGAGACGGTCGTACCCAAGGAGGGCGCCACCGGCTGGTCGGACACCTGGATGGTGTCGGCCAAGGCCAAGCACCCCAACTGCATGTACAAGTGGATGGACTACATCACGAGCGCGAAGGCCAACGCCCAGGTCGCGGAGTGGTTCGGCGAGGCGCCGGCGCAGACGCTGGCCTGCAAGCAGACCTCGGACCCCGAATTCTGCACCACCTACCACGCGCTCGACTCGGCCTACGCGTCGAAGATCCACTACTGGACCACCCCGCAAAAGCAGTGTGTGGACGGCAGCGGCAAGAGCGACTGCACGACCTACGCCCAGTGGGTTGACGCGTGGCAGAAGATCAAGGGCTAGCGGTGGCGCGGCCGGTCGCCCCCCGCGACCGGCGCGGCGCCGTGACGGTGTTCTTCGCGACCCGGCCGAAGACCCGGCTGGTGCTGCTGCTGGGCGCGCCGATGCTCTGGCTCGTGGTCATGTACCTCGGCTCGATCGCGGTCATGCTGCTCTCGGCGTTCTGGAGCGTGGACGGCTTCACCGGCAAGGTGGTGCAGTCCTACTCGCTCGCGAACTTCGCCGAGCTCTTCTCCAATCCGCTCTACGGCACCGTCGCCCTGCGCACGCTGCTCATCGCGGTCGGCGTCACCGTGATCGACGCCGTGATCGCGCTGCCGCTCGCGCTCTACATGGCGAAGGTCGCCTCGCCGCGGGCGCGCATCATCCTCGTGGTCGCCGTCACGACGCCGCTCTGGGCGAGCTATCTCGTCAAGGCCTACGCGTGGCGCGTGCTGCTCGCCCCCCATGGGCCCATCGACTGGGTGAGCGGCGGCAACTCGCCGGGGTACGGCCTCGCCGCGACCGTGATCACGCTCGCCTACCTCTGGCTGCCGTACATGATCATCCCGGTGTTCGCCGGGTTCGACCGGGTGTCGGACTCGCTGTTCGAGGCGAGCTTCGATCTCGGCGCCGGGGCCTGGCGCACCCTCCGATCGGTGGCGCTGCCGCTGGTCTTCCCCGCGATCGCGGCGGGGTCGATCTTCACCTTCTCGCTCACGCTCGGTGACTACATCGCGGTCGGGATCGTCGGAGGCAAGACCCAGATGATTGCCAACGTGATCTACGGCCAGCTGGTCACGGCCAACAACCAGCCGCTGGCGGCGGCTCTCTCCCTCATCCCGCTCGCCGCCATCGTGCTCTACCTGCTGGCCATGAGGCGCACCGGCGCGTTGGAGAACGTCTGATGAGACTGCCAGCCGGCCTTCGCCGCAGCCTCGTCGTGTTCATGGTGATCGGGCTGGCCATCCTCTACGTTCCCCTCCTGCTCATCGTGTTGAACTCCTTCAACTCGTCCCGCACCTTCGGCTTTCCGCCCTCCGGCCTCACCCTGGAGTGGTGGCAGAAGGCGGCGGGCAGCTCCGGAGCGCTCGCCGCCCTCGGTACCTCGGTGTTCGCCGGCCTCTTCGCCACGGGAATCGCCCTCATCCTCGGCACCATGGCCGCGTTCGCGGTTCAGCGCTACCGCTTCTTCGGGCGTTCCACCATCAGCTTCCTGGTGGTGCTCCCCATCACCCTGCCCGGCATCGTCACCGGCATCGCCCTCAACGCCACCTTCACCACCGTGCTCGGTCCGTTCGGGGTGGGTCTCGGCATAGCGACGGTGATCATCGGGCACGCCACCTTCTGCATCGTGATCGTGTTCAACAACGTGCAGGCGCGGCTCCGCCGGATGGGGACGGCCCTCGAGGAGGCCTCGGCCGACCTCGGCGCCACCGGCTGGCAGACCTTCTGGCGGGTGACCATCCCCGGGGTTCGCGGGGCGCTCATCGCGGGGGCGCTGCTCGCCTTCGCCCTGAGCTTCGACGAGATCGTGGTCACGACCTTCACCGCCGGGCCCCAGGTGCAGACCCTTCCGCTCTGGATCTTCGGCAACCTGTTCCGGCCCAACCAGGCCCCCGTGGTGAACGTGGTCGCCGCCGTGCTGACGATCGCGGCGATCATCCCGGTCTGGCTCGCTCAGCGCTTCTCGGGAGACTCGGTGAGCAGCCGCGTCTAACATCCCGTTGTGCCGCCCGCCGCGGTCGGTCCGTGTTCTGCAGGACGGGGACCGGTGGTGTGGGTGCCTACCCCGCAGACTCCAGTTCTGCAGGACAGCTTGTGCAGGACACGGCAGGGATGTGGCGAACCGGATGGTTCCGGTCTGCAGGACGCGCCCGTCGGTTCCGCGCCTCTCGTCCTCGCTATCCGCCGGAGCCGTCCTGCACAACGCGTCCTGCACAACTGGAGTCTGTGGGCCGGGCACCCGTGGACGGAGGCACCGTCCTGCACAACGAGTCCTGCGAAGCCCGCCCGCCATCAGCCGGCTAATCAGCGTCCCTGGGCAATTCAGCTAGCCGCCCGGGATGCCATGGAGGGCGGGCCTTTCTGCCCAGCGAATTGTGAGCAATCGGGTGTAATTTCGGCTCTATGTGTGGCCGTCGTGCCGCGTCGAAAGGGTGTCTGCCATGAATCGGGCCTGGAAGAGATGGGTTCCCGCCGGCGTCGTCGCCGCCGTGATTGCCTCCGCGGCGATCGCCGTTCCCCTCACCGCGAGCGCCGCCGTCGATCTGCCGGCGAAGACGCCCCAGCAGGTGCTCGCCCTCGTCGCCCAGAGCCACGTCCGTTCGCTCTCCGGCACGATCGAACAGACCTCGAATCTCGGACTGCCGCAGCTGCCGACGACGGGATCCGGATCGGACTCGGCCGCGTCATCCGCCCTCGGCCTCTTGTCGAGCTCCTACAGCGCGCGGGTCTATCTCGATGGGCCGACCAAGGCGCGGGCGCAGGTGATGGACAAGCTCGCGGAGCGCGACGTGATCCGCAACGGCAGTGACGTCTGGCTCTACAGCTCCCGTGACAACACCGCGATCCACTCCACGCTGCCGGCGAAGACCGACAAGCGCCCGGGGGCCACGACCGGCGAGGTTAAGACGCCCGGCGAACTGGCCACCAAGCTGCTCGCCGCGGTGGACTCCACCACCACTGTCAGCGTGGGCAAAGACACCCGTGTCGCCGGCCGCACGGCCTACGACCTGGTGCTCACCCCGCGCGCGACCGACACCCTCATCGGCTCGGTCTCGATCGCGGTCGACTCCGAGACCGGACTCCCGCTCAGCGTCGAGCTCGCCGCGCGCGGGCAGAAGGACCCGGCGTTCAGCGTCGCCTTCTCGTCGCTGACCCTCGCGGCGCCCTCCGCCGACGTGTTCTCCTTCACTCCTCCCGCCGGCGCGAAGGTGAAGGAACAGGCGATGCCGAGCCACCAGGGCACGACGAAGCCGCTCAGGCCGGAGACGGGTGCGGTCAAGCCCAGCGTGATCGGCAGCGGCTGGGATGCGGTGCTCTCGATGCCGGCCGGCGCCGAGACCGCGAAGCTCACCAGTTCGCCCCTGTTCGGCAAGCTCACCACCGCGGTGACCGGTGGGCACCTCTTCCACACCGCCCTGGTCAACGTGCTCGTCACGAATGACGGGCGCGTGTTCGCCGGCTCAGTTCCGGTCGAGCGTCTCCAGGCCGTGGCCGCGGCTCCGTGACGGGCGATGCCGACTCCGGCGAACCGGCGATCGAAACGCACGGGCTGACCAAGCGTTTCGGAAGCTACGCGGCGGTGAACGGCGTCGACCTGACCGTGCCGCGCGGCGCGGTGTTCGGCTTCCTCGGCCCCAACGGATCTGGCAAGACCACGACCATCCGGATGCTGCTGGGCCTCGCCGTGCCCACGAGCGGCACCGTGCGCCTGCTCGGCCATGACATGCCCGGTGACCTGCGCGAGGTGCTGCCGCGGGTCGGCGCGCTGGTGGAGGGCCCCGGCTTCTACCCGTACCTCTCCGGCGCCGCCAACCTGAACCGGCTGGACACCGCCGACCGCTACGCGCCGTCGGACACCCGGCGCGCCAGGGTCGCGAGCGCGCTCGAGCGGGTGGGGCTCGGCCACGCCGCCCGCAAGAAGGTGCACGCGTACTCGCTTGGCATGAAACAGCGGCTGGGTATCGCGAACGCGCTGCTGACCCCGCGCGAGCTCCTCGTGCTCGACGAACCGACGAACGGACTCGACCCGCAGGGCACGCGCGAGGTGCGCAGCCTGGTGCGGTCGCTCGCCGCCGAGGGCACGACCGTCTTCGTCTCGAGCCATCTGCTCGCCGAGATCGAGCAGATCTGCACCCACGCGGCAGTGATGAGCGTGGGCAACCTCGTGGCCCAGGGCACCCTGGACGAGCTTCGACGCGTGGGCCAGCCGCACGTGCGCGTGCTCACGGCGGATCCCGATGCCGCGGTGCGCGTGCTCGAGCGTCTCAGCCTGTCGCCGGCCGCCGTGGACGATTCCGAGGGGACGGCCGCCGCGTCGACGGTCACAGCGGCGACGGTCACCGCGCCGCTGAACGACGAGCTGACAGATCCCGACTCGATAGTGGCGGCCCTCGTGGCGGACGGCGTTCGGGTTCGCGGATTCTCGATCGAGCGGGCGAGCCTCGAGGACCGTTTCGTGGCACTCACCGGTGAGGGGTTCGACATTGCCCAGTAGCCCACAACTCCTGCGCAGCCGGCCGTCGGTCGGCTGGGCCCTTCTCGGCTCCGAACTCTCGGTGCTGTTCCGGCGTCGCCGCACCTGGGCGATGCTGATCGCGCTCGCGGCCGTGCCGATCCTCATCGCGCTCGCCGTGCGCCTCTCCTCGAGCACACCGCCGCCCGGCCGCGGGCCGGCGTTCCTCGACCAGATCACCCAGAACGGACTCTTCGTGGGGGCCGTCGGGCTCATCGTCTGCGTGCCGCTCTTCCTTCCGCTCACCGTCGGCGTCGTCGCCGGGGACACCATCGCGGGCGAGGTCAGCGCCGGCACCCTGCGCTACCTGCTCGTGGCGCCCGCCGGACGCGTGCGGCTGCTGCTCGTGAAGTTCGCCGCCGCCGTGGTGTTCTGCGTCGCCGCCACGCTCGCCGTCGCGGTGGCCGGTGCCGTCATCGGAATCGCCCTCTTCCCGGTCGGCCCGGTGACGCTGCTCTCCGGCGACACCATCAGCGTCGGCGAATCCCTGCTGCGCTCGCTGCTCGTCGCGGCCTACATCTCGGTGTCGCTGATCGGGCTTTCGGCGATCGGGCTCTTCATCTCCACCCTCACCGACGTGCCAGTCGGGGCCATGGCGTCCACGATCGTGCTCGCCGTCGTCTCGCAGGTGCTCGACTCGCTTCCGCAACTGGACTGGTTGCATCCGTGGCTGTTCAGCCACTACTGGCTGGGCTTCGGCGACCTTCTGCGCCAGCCGATCTCGTGGGACTCCTTCGGCAGCAACGCCATCCTGCAGGGTGCATACGTGCTGGTCTTCGCGGCGCTCGCCTACGGTCGGTTCAGCAGCAAGGACATCCTGTCCTGAGCGGCGGTGGGTCGCTAGACGGGAGCCCAGCGCTCGACCATGGCCCAGAACGATCGCGCCTTGTCGTCGTCCCGAGCGTCTTCGCTGGGCTGCGTCGGGGTGCCGCCATCGAAGTATGCCCCGCCGGGAATGCTGGGATCGCGTTCCGCCCAGTCGGCCTCGAGCCGCGCCGCCGCCTGCGGTGAGGTAGCGAACGGCATGATCGGCATCACCCGGCGCAGCAGCACCCTCATGAACCCTCGGGTGTTGGCGGAGGCGGTGATCGGCACGAAGCCGGGGCAGAGGTCGTCGGCGTGCGCTCCCTCGGCTCCGTGCCGGCGTTCCCATTCGCGCACCACCCAGAGCTGGGCCAGCTTGGCGTTCTTGTATGCACGATCCGGGTGGTAGCCCTCGTCCAGGCACGGGTCGTCGAAGCTGAAGCGAACGGCGACGCCGCGACTGTTAGGCAGGTGCAGGCTCGACCCGAGGAAGACGAGACGGGACGGTCGGGCGAGCGCGGGCAGCAGGAGGGTGCTCAACAGCCAGGGCGCCACCGCATGGATCTGCAGGGTCTGTTCGATGCCGTCCTCGGTGATCGTGCGAACCGGCAGGGGAGAGAGGGTGCCGGCGTTGTGCACGATCGCGTCGAGCGTCTCCCCGTCGGCGATGAGCGCCGCGGAGAGCCCGCGCACGCTCGCGAAGGATGCCAGATCGAGCGGACGCACCTGCGCGCGACCCGCCGCGATCTCGGCCGAGAGCTCCGAGCGCAGCGCGGCGGCACGGTCGGGGTGGCGGGCGGTGAGGATGACCCGATCACCGCGACCGAGCAGCTCGGCCGCGGCGAGCCGCCCGATGCCGCGGTTGGCGCCGGTGACGAGGATGGTCTTCATCTGCGCTCGCTTCCCGCCCTGGCCACGGACGCTAGGGGCGCGCCGTCGCGGTCGCCGTTCTGCCGGCCCAGGCCTCCGCGAGCAGGTCGGCCGCCCGCTCGCCGATCACGATGGACGGGGCGTTGGTGTGTCCGCGGATGATCATCGGCATGACGGACGCGTCGGCCACTCGCAGGCCTTCGACGCCGCGCACCCGCAGCTGCTCGTCCACGACCGAGCCGGCATCCGAGCCCATCCGCGCCGTTCCGACCGGGTGGTACAGGGTGTGGGCGTGCCGTTCGATCGCGATCGCGTCCCTCGCCGCCGGGGTCATCGCATCCGCGCCCTCCGGCATCAGGAAGTGCGGGCCGCTCACCGCGCGCAGGGCCGGCTGCTGCAGCAGGCGCTCGCAGATGGCGAGCCCGGCCATCAGCGTCTCCTGGTCCCGGCCCGCGGCATCCGTGAGGTAGCGCGGGTCGATGAGCGGCTTGGCGAGCGGATCACTCGAGGCCAGGTCGACGACCCCGGTGCTCTCGGGTTGCAGCAGGATGGCCCCGACGGTGAGGGCGTGGGCGGGGGTGGGCACGAGCCCCTCGCCGACGTAGGCGACCGGAGCGAAGATGATCTCGATGTCCGGCAGGGCGAGACGCGGGTCGGTGCGCACGAAGCCGTAGGCCTCGGCGACATTCGACGTGAGCATCCCGCGGCGGCGCACCAGGTAGTCCAGAACCTGCAACGGCTTCTTCGCGCTGAAGAGAGTGTCGCCCGCCGTCTCGGCGATGAGACCGGAGAGCACGTGATCGCGCAGGTTCGACCCCACCTCGGCGGAGTCGACGAGCACCTCGATGCCGAGCTCCCTCAGCCGTTCCGCCCGGCCGATTCCGGAGAGCATGAGCAGCTGCGGGGTGTTGACCGCGCCCCCGCAGAGCACCACCTCGCGGCGCGCGAAGACCCGCGCCCGACCGCCCTCGGCCACGTGTTCGACCCCCACCGCCCGCGTGCCGTCGAAGAGCACGCGTGTCGCCTGCGCGTTCGTGCGCACGGTGAGATTGCGGCGTCCCCGCGCCGGCGCGAGGTAGCCGTCCACGGTGCTGAAACGCGATCCGCGCCGCTGGCTGACCATCGTCTGGCTGAAGCCGTCCGGGAACGCGGTGTTCGGCGGCACCACCGCGTACCCGGCCTGGCGGGCGGCGGCGAGGAAGGTGGCGGTGTGCGAACGCGGGCTGCGCTGCGCCTCGACGCTCATCGTGCCCGAGGAGCCCTGATCGGGGTCGACGTTGCCCTGCACCCGCTCGATCCGCCGAAAGTAGGGCAGCAGGGCGTCGTAGGACCAGGACGAGCCGGCGGTGGTCGCCCAGCCGTCGTAGTCCGCGGCGAAGCCTCGCACCCACATCATGGCGTTCATGGAGGATGACCCTCCGAGCACCTTGCCCCGGGGCCAGTAGACGGTGCGGCCGCCCAAGTGCTCCTGCGGCACGGTGTCGTAGTCCCAGTCCGCGGCGGAACGGAACAGCGCGGAGAACGCGGCGGGGATGTGAATCTCGGTCTTCTTGTCCGGGCCGCCGGCCTCGAGCAGCAGCACCGAGACCGCGGGATCGGAGCTCAGGCGGCCGGCGAGGGCCGCCCCGGATGCGCCGGCTCCCACGATCACGTAGTCGAAGGTCTCGCCGCGCTGCGCTGCGCCGTTCATGCGCGGAACGCCGCCGCGAACACCCCGGGCATCTTCGCCCACGACGGATGCGCCGCGAACTCGAAGAGCTTCTTGCCCGTCGCCTTCGCGCTGCGCGCCGAGACGAACCACGGCGGCTTGGGGAAGAGGGCGAATTCGCCGTGCAACACCGAGCGGGGGAACGGGCGGAACGGGCCGCGGATGATGGTGCGCTCCGTGTCCGCGAGCAGGAAGGCGTTGTGCACGACCTCGATGCCGCTCTGCACGTTGTCGAGGGTGTGGCCGGGGAACGCGCCCCACGGTGCCGCGGCCGTCAGGAATCCGACGCCCGTCCACGCGTTGATGGCGATCGTGCCGTACTCGAGGCGGGCGAGGGCCTCGTCGAACCCACGGCCGAGCGACGAGATGGTGCTCGGCATGCCGATGATGTTCGCGCCCAGGGTGCCCACGAAGTCGCGGTTGACCGTCTCCACGGCGGCGTCGAGGAACGACTGCCCACTTCCCGGCAGCTCGATCACCCCGAGCACCGGCGAGAAGTATTCCGTGGTCTGCAGGGCGGAGGCGTCGGCATCCGAGCGCACGTCCACCAGGAGGCGTGTGCTCTCTGCCGGGCCCAGGCGTTCGGCATCCGGATAGTCGGTGCTGGCCTGCGCCACGCGGGAGTCGCTTCCCGGGTACCACGGCGTGCGTGCCGGGGCGGTGGCGAGGGCGATGCGCAGCTGTTCGAGGAACGCGGACCGCTGGGGCCAGCCGGAGCTGAGCACCACGATCTGGCCGGCGATACAGTTGTAGCCTCCGTTGTGCAGCCTCTGCGTGGCGATGTGCTCGGCCTGGAACCGGAGGTCGCGCGCTGTCCACTTGCCCGGCATCACGATGATGGGGGCGACCCCGCCGAGCTCGCTCGTAATCGGTTTGGCAAGCAGGGGCACGCCGGTGGACTTGCGGGTGCGACCCTCCTCGCCCGCTCCCCAGACGATCAGGTCGTGGGTCGCGGCGCTTCCCGTGATGTGCACGTGCGAGATTGCCGGGTGATGGGCGAGGTAGCCGCCGACCTCCCCGCCGCCGGTGACGATGCGCAGCACCCCCGCCCGGATGAGCGGCGCGAACGCCGCCGAGTAGACCGGGAGCATCGCATCCATCACCGGATTGAGCTTGAGCAGCGCGACCCGGTTGTGGGCGATCAGTTCGTAGAGCACGTCGAGCGGCGGGATCGAGGTGATGTTGCCGGCGCCGAGCACGAGGCCGACGCCCCCGGTGCTGGTGGGGTCGAGGGCACCGAGTCCCGCCGAGGCACGCGCCGTCTCGGCAGTGATGCCGGGCTTCATCCACACCTCGCCCGTGAAGCCGTGCAGCAGCAGGGCCTCGTACGGGGAGGAGGGCAGCACCGGCACGGTCACGCGCCCGCCCGGGGCGCTGCCGAGTGTGCGCTCGGCGATCGGGCTCTCTCCCCGGGCGATGGCGGCCAGGCTGTGCTTGAGCGTGGTGAGGGAGGTGAGCATCACGTACGGGCCGGAGATCCATTCCTCGCCCATCAAGGAGGATGCCGGGTCGAGCCCCTTCACCTGGCCGGCCACGCGCACCCAGTGTTCGGCCTCCTTCGTGACGGCCTTCGAGACCTCGTCGAGCCAGGCGATGCGTTCGGCGAGGCCGGTCTTCGCCCAGCGGACTTCGCCGACGGCGAGCTCCGCGATCACGGTGTCCAGTTCTCCGTGGATGTGGTCGTCGCTCTTGGCGCCACTCGGCGCGGCTGCCGCCTGGGGGGTCACGTCTGGCATGGTCATCAATCTCCTTCGATCGCTGCCGATTGTTCCCGGGCACAGCGCCGAGGCGCGATGTTCGGGAACGATATCTCAAGTATCACCGAGAACCGGGGAGAGCAGAATAGGCGAGGGCCGCCGATTGTCGATCCGCGGTTGTGCCGGCGCACAGGATCGGGCTAGTCTCGCGCCATGTCGATCGATCAACGGGGATCCCGGGCGCCGGCGCCCCTCGGACCGCAGGCCTCCGCCTCCTTCTTCGGGGAACTGCGCGACTCGGTGGAGGCGCTCACCGACGGGGTCGTCGACCAGATCATCACCGGTGAGGAGGCGTACACCGGGAGCCCCCTCTCGCGGGAGCTCCTGCACTCCATCGTCAGTGAGAACATCGCCGCACTGCTCGACGCGCTCACCGGTCGCAGTGACTCCCTCGACGCCGCGCGCCGGGCCGGTCGGGTCAAGGCCGAGCACGGAATCCCCATGGCGAGCCTGCTGCACGCCTATCGGCTCGCCGGCCTTCAGCTCTGGGACGAAATGATCCTGCGGTCGGGCACGCCGGAGCGCGCGGAGGCGCTTCTTCGGGTGTCGAGCGAGGTGTGGGGGATCATCGACCGGTTCTCCAGCGCCGCCGCGGACTCCTACCGGCTCTTCATCGACGAGCGCGACAGGCGGGACCAGCAGGCCAGGAGCGTGATGGTGTTGAGCCTCCTCGACGGCAGCGCGGCCCCCGGCGAGGTGGGCGGGCTTCTCCGGGCCCTCGACCTGCCGGAGCATGCCCGCTACCTGGTGGTCGCCGCCGAGCGCAAGACCTCGGGGGAGGACCCGGTTCCGACGGTGCCGCGGCTGCTGCGCGACGTGGGCATCGCCTCCGCCTGGACCACCTGGAAGGGGGAGTTCGTCGGACTCCTGGCGGCAGAGCACGGCGAGCCGCTCGAGCCGACCGTCGAGCGGATCTGCTCGGTTGCCACCTCCCGGCTGGGCATCAGTCGGTCGTTCGGCCAGCTGTCGGCCGCTCCGGATGCGGTGGCCCAGGCGAGGAGCTCCATCGAGTGCATCCCGCGTGGGGGAGTGGGCGTTCACCGCTACGGCTCGGCGCCCGTCGACCTGCTGCTCGTGGCGCAGCCCGGCATCGCGGCCGAGGTGCAGGGCGAGGTGCTCGGGCCGATCCTCTCGGCTCAGCTGCAGGACGGCCCGGTGCTGCTCGACACCCTCGAGGCCTGGTTCGCGGCCGACGGCTCGACGAACGACGCCGGCCGGGCGCTGCACTGCCATCGCAACACGGTGCTCTACCGGCTGGGCCGCATCGCGGACCTCACCGGGCGGTCGGTGGCGCGTCCGGCCGAGGCGGCCGAACTGTACGTGGCGCTGCGGGCGATTCGTCTGGGCGGGACGGCCCGCTAGGTGTACTGCCCAGGCAGGTTGGTTGAGTGGGTGCGCCTCTCTGTCCCGCGCTGATGTTGCTGTGACTCCAAACCCCGTTGCGGATGTTCGCGTTTGGCGGTCGTCGCCCTCTGACGGTGCCGTCCGTGTCAGTCGGGCCGCGTTCTGCAGGCCGGAGCCCGGAGTCTGCGGGGCGGACACCCGTGGACAGCGTCGCCGTCCTGCACAACCCGTGCCAAGGGCAACGGAGTGCCGCCCAGTGGCGGGAACAGGCGGCCCGAAACGCCCTCCTGGCCTGGCTCCACGAATGCAATCACCACCGGCCCCACACCGCGATCGGAGGCACACCACCCATCAGCTGGTCAACCAAGGTCTCTGGGCAGAACAGCTAGGAGCCGTTCGTGATGCGCCGCACGAGGGCGAGGGCGTGCTCCAGCACCTCACGCGGGCTGCCGGTGGCCGTGCCGCTGAAGTACTGCTCCAGGCAATAGCGCATGACGCTCCCGGCGAGCACCACGATCATCCTGGCCTCCTCGGTGAGGTCGCCCGAGACGGCCCTCCCGCTCGCCCGGAGGCGGGCCAGCACGATCGCGACGAGCCCGGTCTGCAGCTCCGTCATGCGCGCGACCTCGCGGTTCATCAGCTCGGGGGTGCGCTGGATGAGAACCCGCCGGCTGCGGAGCAGGTCCCGATCCGGCTCGCGGTCGGTGATCGCCGCCGCCATGAGCGACACGAGGTCGCCGAGCACGTCGCGGCCCGCCGCGTGCACGAATGCCTCCACCGCGGCATCCGTCGGCATCGGGGGAGGCGGCCCCAGGATCACGCCCTCCTTCGAGCCGAAGTAGTTGAAGAAGGTGCGCTGCGAGACCATGCTCGCCTCGCAGATCGCGTCGACCGTCACCCCGTCGTAGCCGTGCTCGAGGGCGAGCGACAGGGCGGCCCGTTCGATGGTCGACTGAGTGGCCGCGCGCTTGCGTGCGCGCAGCCCCTCGTCGGTGGGGTGAGTCATCTCGGCTATTCGTACCTCAGTGCATCGATGGGATTCTGGCGCGCCGCTCGCCTGGCCGGGAGTGTGCCGGCCAGGAAGGCGATGAGCATCACGACGCCGATGATGATCGCGATGGAGGCCGGGGCGAATTGCATGATCCTCAGGCCGGGCAGCCCGGAGAGCAGGGTCGTGGCGAGCACACTGCTGATGATCGAGCCGACCCCGATGGCCACGAGCGCGCCGATCGCGCTGCCCAGGAAGCCGATGAACACCGCCTCGGTGCTGAAGAGGGCGTAGACCTTGCCCCCGCTCATGCCCATGGCCTTCATCAGCCCGATCTCCCGCGTGCGCTCCTGCACGCTCATGAGCAGGGTGTTGATGATTCCGAAGCCGGCCGCGATGAGGGCGATCACGGCGAAGGCGTTGAGCACGCCGATGATGCCGTTGATCACCGCCTCGAACGAGCCGATCTGGTCGGCGACGGTCGCCGCGGCGTAGCCATTGTCGGTGAGCGCCTTCTTGATGGCGGTGATCTGCTGCGGCGAGGATGCGGGATCGAAGTGCGCGACCGCCGAGGCGTAGCCGGGCTTCGTGTCGGCCGGCTTGCCGGTGGACTGGGCGCTGCTCAGCGCCTCGGTGAGGTGTTTGTTGATGCCGACTCCGCTGCCGAAGAGGGTCTCGTTCTGCACGCCGGCGATCACCGCCGTCACCTCGTGCTTCGCGCCGGCGTAGTCGGTGAGGCCTATCGTCACCGACTTGCCCACCGCCTCCTTCGCCGTGCCGAGCCCGAGGTTCTTGAGATAGGTGGTGGGGACCAGAAGCTGGTTTTCGCCGCTGCTCGAACTCAGCTGGGCGCCCGCCGCGAGGTCGGCCTTGGTGAGCGCGCCGTTCGCGGAGATGCTCAGCTCGTACTTGCCCTTCGAGCCGTACTCGATGTAGTCGGGCGAGATGCGGATCGACGCGTCGACGCTCGTGATGCCCTTCGAGGCCCCGATCGCGTCGAGGTCCTTCTGGGTGAGCGCCGCGATGGTGGAGCCGGGGCGGGTGCCGGAGTCGACCCCGGCCGTGGTGGTGGTCTTGTTCGGGTCGTACTTCGCCGGGCCGCTGCCCGTGCTCGCCGTCGCCGTGGCCTTGGTGACGGTGAGCACATCGCTCGCGCCGATCGCGGAGACCTGTGTGGTGATGTAGTTGGAGACGCCGGTGCCGATGGCGCTGGTGATGGTGAGGGTGAACGCCCCGATGAAGATGGCGATCACCGTGAGGGTGGTGCGCAGCTTGCTGCGGAAGCTGTTGCCGATCGCTGTGCCGATCACATCGATGAACTTCATGAGGTGACCCCCTCCCCGGTCGTCGTGGTGTCTTCCACGCCGTCGCGGATGAAGATGCGGCGGTCGCAGCGGGCGGCGAGCTCGATGTCGTGGGTCACGATGATGAGCGTGATGCCCTTCTCCTTGTTCAGGGCGAAGAGGATGTCCTCGACCACCGCGCCGGTTGCCGTGTCGAGATTGCCGGTGGGCTCGTCGGCGAAGATCACCTTGGGGTTGTTGACGAGGGTGCGGGCGATGACGACGCGCTGCTTCTGCCCGCCGGACAGGTTGATCGCCTTGCTCTTGGCCTTGTCGGCGAGTTCGAGCTGCTCGAGGGCCGCCATGCCCCGCGCGTTGCGTTCCTTCGGCCCGACCCCGGCGATCTTGAGCGGCAGCACCACGTTGTCCAACACCGTGGCGTTGGGGGTGAGGAAGAACTGCTGGAAGACGAAGCCGAAGTCCTGGTTGCGCAGCCGGTTGATCTCCCCGGTGGACAGGGACTTCGCATCCGATCCCTCGACCAGGATCTGGCCGCCGTCCGGGTCGTCGAGCAGCGCGAGGAGGTGCATGAGGGTGGACTTGCCCGATCCGCTCTTGCCGACGATCGCGATCGATTCCCCTTCGAGAATCGTCAGGCTCACCCCCTTGAGGGCATCGAAGCGGGACGCTCCGTGGCCGTACGACTTACGGATGTCGTTGGCCACCAACACGGCGGAATTCATCGGGCGCTGTCCTTCGATTCCTGCCAGCACGAGTCGGCGGATCCGACTCATTTATGCAGTGACAATAAAATTACAGTAACTGCATAAAAGTGGGGATTGGCTGGGAGATCCGGGAGTATTCGCGCGCGCCAGCTCGGCCGCGCCGAGACGGGCCGAGCGGCGTCGAGGGAAGGAGTGGCTGTCGACTCGATCGGGGCTAGAGGTCGAGCGACTCGCCGGGGTCGAGCGGAACGAACTGGCCGCCGCCCTGCTCGGCCGCCCACTGCAGGCGGGCGTTCGCGAGCGACTTGCCGGCCACCGACAGCACCATCTCGTGGGTGGCGAAGGCCCGGCGCGGCTTGACCGCGAGAACGAAGTCGATCGCCTCGCCGATCTTGAGCCAGGGAGCCCCGGCCGGCGCGGCCAGGGTGTCGACCTCGACGCCCTCCGGCACGGTGAAGGAGTCGCCCGGATAGTAGAGCGTGTCGTTGATGAGCACGCCCACGTTGTCGACCACGGGCACCGAGCTGTGGATCACGGCGTGCTTCTCGCCGAAGAAGCGCAGGCTGAAGGGCTCGACCTCCTGGGTGTCCCCGTCGTTCACGATCGTGATGTCGAAGTCGGTCGCGGCGGCCGCGACGCCGGCCGGGCCGAAGAGCCGCGCGTCGGGGTTGCGCTCGATGATCCGGTTGAGCTGCTCGGCGGTCCAGTGGTCGGCGTGTTCGTGGGTGATGACGATGGCCACCACGTCGTTCAACCCGACGAGGGCGGTCGTGAAGGAGCCGGGATCCACGACGAGGAGCTTGCCGGATGCTTCGACGATGAGGCAGGCATGTTCATGTTTTGTCACTCGCATTCCTCCACCCTACGCCGCGAATTGCGAAAGAAAATCCTCTGTGGGGAATACCCCTAGGGGGTATAGTCGTTCCCATGATCGAAGACCTGAAGAAGCGCGCCCTGCACCGAAGCCGCATCCTGGAAGGGCAGATGCGCGGCCTCGAGAAGATGATCGACAACGAGGACTACTGCATGGACATCATCACGCAGTCCCTGGCCATCCAGAAGTCGCTCGGCAGCCTCAACAAGCTGCTCGTCGAGAATCACCTGCGCACGCACGTCACCGACATGTTCGAGGCGGGCGGGGAGCAGAAGGACCTCGCGGTGGCCGAACTGCTGAAGGTCTTCGAACTCAGCAACAACCGAGGAGAGAAGTGATGAGCACCCACGAGCACGGGCAGCATCAGCCGACGGTGGCGGCCGAGGCGCACGCCGACCACGACCACAGCGAACACGACCACGACCACGCGGGCCACGAGGGCCATTCGGGCCACGAGGGCCACGACCCCGCGATCTTCAAGCGCAAGTTCTGGCTGAGCCTGGTGCTCACCCTGCCCACGTTGGTCTTCTCGACCGGCCTGCAGGACATCCTCGGTCTCGGCGGCCCCCGCTTCCCCGGCAGCCAGTACATCCCCGCGGTGTTCGGGGTGGTGCTCTTCTTCTACGGCGGACTCGTCTTCATCCGGGGCGCCGTGACCGAGCTGCGCTCCCGCCAGCCCGGCATGATGACTCTCATCTCGCTCGCCATCGTGGTGGCCCTCGGCTACAGCCTTGCGGTGACGCTCGGGCTCACGGGGATGGACTTCTGGTGGGAGCTCTCCACGCTGATCACCATCATGCTGCTCGGCCATTGGATCGAGATGTCCGCGGTGATGGGGGCCCAGGACGCGCTCGGCGAGCTCGCCAAGCTGCTTCCGGACGAGGCGGATCTCGTGCACGGCGACCACATCATGACCGTGCCCGTCGCCCGGCTCGTCGTCGGCGATGTCGTGCTGGTGCGGCCGGGTGCCGCGGTGCCGGTGGACGGCGAGATCGTGGACGGCCAGTCCGAGGTGAACGAGGCGCTGCTCACCGGCGAGTCTGCGCCGGTGAAGAAGGCTCTCGGCGCGGCGGTGATCGCCGGCAGCATCAACGGCACCGGGGCCTTGCGGGTTCGAGTGACCAGGGTGGGCGGCGACACCGCCATCGCCGGAATCATGAAGCTCGTCGCGGACGCGCAGGCGTCGAAGTCGGGTGCCCAGGTGCTCGCCGACCGTGCTGCCGCACTCCTGTTCTATGTGGCAGTGGGCGCCGCCATCATCACGCTCATCGTGTGGGTGCTGCTCAAGCCGGACGACCCGAGCTTCGTGCTCGAACGGGTGGTGAGCGTGCTCGTGATCGCCTGCCCCCACGCCCTCGGGCTGGCGATCCCCCTCGTCTCCCTCATCGCGACCACCAAGGGAGCCCGCGCCGGCATCCTGGTCAAGAACAAGCTCGCGCTCGAGACCGCCCGCAAGATCGACGTCGTGCTCTTCGACAAGACCGGTACCCTCACCGAGGGACGCCAGGGGGTCGTGGATGTCGTCGCCATGGACGGCGCGGATGCCACGGAGATCACGCGGCTGGCCGCGGCGACCGAGTCCAGCTCGGAGCATCCGATCGCCGCCGCCATCGTGCGCCACGCCCGCGAGGCCGGACTGAGCGTGCCGTCGGCCTCCGCCTTCCTGTCGCTCTCGGGCCGGGGCGCCGAGGCCACGGTCGAGGGCCGCACGATCACCGTCGCGAGCGCGCGTGTGCTCACCGAACGGGGCATCCTGCTCTCGCCAGAACTCGTGAACTCCGGACGCGACCACAGCGCGGGCGGCAAGACCGTGGTCTACGTGCTTGCCGACGGCAGCGTGCTCGGGCTCGTGGCGCTCGCCGACGTGATCCGCCCGGAATCCGTGCAGGCCGTGGCTCGCCTCACCGCGCGCGGCGTGCGGGTGGCGATGCTCACCGGCGACTCCCGCGAGGTGGGCAACTGGGTGGCGAAGGAGCTCGGCATCGCCGAGGTCTTCGCCGAGATCCTGCCCGGCGACAAGGCCGGTGTGGTGAAGCAGCTGCAGAAGGACGGCAGCACCGTGGCGATGGTGGGCGACGGCGTGAACGACGCCCCGGCCCTCACCCAGGCGGATGTGGGCATCGCGATCGGCGCGGGCACCGACGTCGCGATTGAGTCGGCGGGCATCGTGCTCGCCACGAGCGACCCGCGGGCCGTGGACGACATCCTCACCCTCAGCCGGGCGACGTACCGCAAGGAGTTGCAGAACCTGTTCTGGGCCACCGGGTACAACTCGATCGGCATCCCGCTCGCCGCGGGCGCGCTTGTCGGGGTCGGGTTCCTCATGCCGCCGGCCGCGGCCGCCGCGCTCATGTCGGTGTCGACGATCGTCGTCGCCCTGAACGCGCAGCTGCTGCGTCGGCTCAGGCTCGGGGCATGAGCGGCGGATCGGACGGCCGAGGCCGTCCGGTCCGCCAGGCGCGGGCCGGCCTCAGAGGATCGGGGCCTCGGGCGCCGGCTCGAGCAGCTTCTCCTTCGCGGTGACCTTCGCGACCTTCGGGTCGTGTTCGTCCGCCCCGTAGTCGTTCGCCGTCGTGATGTCCGTGCCGTCCTTCACCTTCAGGGCGCGGAACACGAGCGTGAACACCACGGAGACCACGGCGTTGATGGCGAAGGCCGTGATGGCGATGTAGATCGGGATGTTGGTGAACGGGATCGTCGCGATCGACCCGCCGAAGTGGGCGTGGGTCGCCGGGTTGATCACGTTGTACGCCGCGATCGTGCCGTAGCCGATGCCGACCGCCCAGCCGAGCAGCAGCGCGCGGCGGTGGAACCATCGCGTGTACAGCCCGGCGACGATCGACGGGAAGGTCTGCAGGATCCAGATCCCCCCGAGCAGTTGCATGTTGATGGCGGCCGACTGGTCCATCGCGAGCACGAAGACGAGCGCCCCGAGCTTGACGACGAGGGAGGTGATCTTCGAGACCCTGGCCTCCTGCGCCGGTGTCGCATCCGGCCGGATGAGATCCCGGTAGATGTTGCGGGTGAAGAGGTTCGACGCCGCGATCGACATGATGGCGGCGGGAACGAGCGCCCCGACGGCGATCGCCGCGAGGGCGATGCCCGCGAACCAGCCCGGGAAGTTGTCCAGGAACAGCTGAGGCACCACGAGTTGCGGGTTGATGACCCCGTTGGCACCGACCGGCACCGTGCCCGCCTTGATGGCGACATAGCCGAGCAGGGCGAGAAGCCCCAGCACCACCGAGTAGAGCGGCAGCACCACGGCGTTGCGCCGGATCGTGTTGCGGCTCTTGGTGGCCAGCACTCCGGTGATGGAGTGCGGATACATGAACAGCGCCATCGCCGAGCCGAGGGCGAGCGTCCAGTAGGCGCTGTAGCTCGCGGCGCCCGGGACGACCGAGCCGACCGGGTTGCCCGTGGCGGGGTTGGTCACCGCCATCTTCTTCTCGGCCACGTCGAAGATCTGGCCCCAGCCACCGAGGTGGGACGGCAGCCAGATGATGGCCACGATGATGACGATGTAGATCAGCAGGTCCTTCACCACCGCGATCATCGCGGGCGCGCGAAGGCCGGCCGTGTAGGTGTACGCGGCGAGCACGACGAAGGCGAGGATGAGCGGAAGGTCCGCGAGGAACGGGTTGCTCGCGTTGCCCAGGCCGAGAACCTCGAGCACGGCCTTGATCCCCACCAGCTGCAGGGCGATGTAGGGCATCGTCGCGACGATGCCGGTTACCGCGACGGCGGTGGTCAGCGCCTTGCTGCCGTAGCGGCCGCCAACGAAGTCGGCGGGCGTGACGAAGCCGTGGCGGTGCGAGACCGACCACAGTCGCGCCATGAGCAGGAAGACGATGGGGTAGAGCACGATCGTGTACGGCACCGCGAAGAATCCGGTCACCGCCCCGGTGCTCCAGATCGCCGCGGGCACGGCGATGAAGGTATACGCGGTATAGAGGTCGCCGCCGAGCAGGAACCAGGTGACCCAGTTGCCGAAGCCCCGACCGCCGAGGCCCCACTCGTCGAGGGACTTCAGCCCGCGCTCGGCAGGCTTGACGCGCCAGCGCGCGGCCAGGAATCCCATCAGGGCCACGAGCACGAAGATGACTATGAGCACCGCGAGGGCGGCGCCGTTGACGGGGCGGGCGGGCACGGCGGCCGCCGCGAGGAGGGCCGCGTTCACGAGATGACCTCGGCGGCGTCATCCGCGGCGGGGCCCGACAGGTCGCGCACGGCGGCACGTCGGCGATTGTCCTCGCGAGTGACGATGAGGTAGACCGCCCAGAGGATCAGGGCTTCGATGAAGACCGACAGGATCTGGTACCAGTAGAAGAACGGCATGCCGTAGAGCCGGGGATCGGTGCGGGCGTAGAGCGGAACGAGCAGCGGGGCGACGATCGCGACGGCGAGCAGAATGCCGGCGACGACGTACGGCAGCGGCCGTGCGGGGCCGCGGGTAGGAGCATCAGATGTTGACATCATTGTCCTTAGTGAGGGCCCGCCTGCGCCGGAATCTCCGACGGATCTAAATCCGCACCGCGAACTGGATCAGCCACGTCGGTGTGAAAGGGTCTCCCGCGGCGAGGCTATCCCACGTCTCGACCGACACCTATTGTGGGGCGGCGACGAGGGTCCGTCGAACCGGGCATACTGGGCGGATGACGACGACGCCTCGAGGGATTGTGGTCGCCATCAACCCCTCGGCTGCCTTCGGGCGCGGCAGCGCGGTCGGCGACGAGGTGGTGTCGTCCCTGCGGGCGGCCGGCCTGGAGGTGACGGCCCTCTCCGAGCCGAGTTTCGACGCCCTCGTCGCGGCGACGCGGCACGCCCTCGACCTCGGCGCATCCGCCCTGGTGATGGTGGGTGGTGACGGCATGGTCAACCTCGGTGCCAACCTCCTCGCCGGGTCGAGCATCCCGCTCGGCATCGTGCCGTCGGGCACCGGCAACGACACCGCACGCGGCCTCGGCATTCCGCTCGACGACACGGATGCCGCCATCGCGGTGCTGCTCGACGCCCTCACCAGGCCACCACGGGTGATCGACGCCGCGAGGGTGGGCGCCCCGGGCGGGACGCAGCGCTGGTTCGTGGGGGTGCTCGCCGCCGGATTCGATGCGGTGGTCAACGAGCGCGCCAACCTCATGCGCTGGCCGCGGGGCCGCAGCCGCTACACCCTCGCGTTGCTGCGCGAGCTGGCGGTGCTCAGGCCGCGGCGCTATCGCCTCGTGCTCGACGGTGTCGAGTCGCAGACGGAGGCGATGCTCGTCTCGGTGGGCAACAACACCTCGCTCGGCGGAGGCATGCTCGTCACCCCGAATGCGCTCCTCGACGATGGCCTCCTCGACGTGCTGGTCGTGCAGCCGCTGTCGCGACTCGCGTTCCTGCGCATCTTCCCGCGGGTGTTCAAGGGCACTCACCTCACGGATCCTCGGGTGGCCGTGCACCGGGCGCGCACGATCTCCATCGACTCCGAAGGCCTCGTCGCCTATGCGGATGGGGAGCGCATCGGACCGCTGCCGCTCGACATCGAGGTCGTGCCGGGGGCCCTGCGAGTGCTCGCCCCCTGACCGTGCCCGGCCCATTCCCGGCCGCGACGCGCGCGCGATTGCCCTCGAATTGTGTGCCCTGCCGCCGTGTGGCATACTCGATGAGTTGTCCACTTGCGGCCCCATCGTATAGCGGCCTAGTACGCTGCCCTCTCACGGCGGTAACACCGGTTCGAATCCGGTTGGGGT